>JAFAHH010000471.1 GCA_019237355.1 Acetobacteraceae bacterium
GTTGTGCCGGTTCCAGACGTGCTGCCAGTTCGGAGGCGACACCCTCCGGCAAAGCAGCGGCACAACGGAATAAGGGTGGCGCTCGGGTTCAGCGGCCCTCCTTACCATCGCTGGCCTGATCGACCCGCGTTTCCGCTACTGAGAGCAACGCTGGTTGTCGCTACCGCTGGAGCGGAAATGACTCTAGCAGTTTGCTGAAAAAGGAAGGCCAGGGCCCTGTCCTGGACCCGCTGGGGCCGAAAGGCCCCAGACCCCACCCACTAAGTGATTGGATCGCAAAGCCTCTGCCCTTGCTGGGATCCAGGGGCAAAGCCCCTAGCCTTCTTTCGTTGCTTTACGAATGACCGACTTCAGCGTTTTTCAGCAGACTGCTAGAGCAGATCGCGATCAGGTGGAATCGCCGGAGGCGATCCACATCGCGAGACCGGGACCCCATCGCGCTAAGCGCGATGGGAACCCGAATCTGCTCGCCAAATAAACCTAGAGCGGTTCCACTTGAGTGGAAACCGCTCTTGGTGAGGTCATCCGACCCAGCCGCTCGGGAGCTCGGCGCATCTCGCGCACGCCGCGCCCCGCGCCGCACTCAGCACGGATGCCGTGTAGCCGACTCCCGCCACGGCGGTGATCACGGCGATCACGGCCAGGGCGGCGAGGGCAAGGAATGCGCGCTTGAGCACCACGACGCCTTCAATTCCCAGTTACGAAGGTCAGCACCGAGCCGGCATAGGCCGGGCTCGCGATAGGGGCGGCCCGGTTAGCCCGCGCACCGCGCCGGACAGTCGGCCCACGGTTACCCATGCCATCGGCTGTGGCATCTCGCTCACCGGCCCGCCTCCTTCGCGATTTTCTCGCACTCGGGGATGAAGACGGCCGAAGGGTCTTCGATGGCGTATATGCGCCTCAAGCCATCGCGCCCTAAAGCACGATAATCCGAATCTTTCTCGAAATAACAGGAGGATCGAACGGGATGTGGTCCGCGTCGCCCAACACAAGCTGAAGCGTATGTGGGCCGGGGGGCAGCTCGATACGGGCCTCGGTTTGGCCTCCGCCGAAGTGAAGGTGCTTTTTATCGTTAGGAATTTCCTGATCCAGGTTCAGAGGCTCGTCGACGTCGATCAAGAGATGATGATGACCAGAATTTGGGTGTTTGTCTCCCGCGTGTGTAACACCCATGTTCCGGAGCCCGAACCGGCACCAGAATGCCCCTCTGATCCGTTCACCGTCACTTGGCCATATAATATACAAATAGGCATCCTTCGGGGCGGGGGTCCTCGCGAGCACATGCCGCACTGGCACCAGTGCTGAGGCCAACGCAATAAAGTATCGCCTGGTTAACATGTCTTTCTCAGCCGTTACTACTCAGACCGTGCCACCCGGAATCCGTGGGTAGGATATCGCACGTCCGCTTCATAATACTCGCGGTCAGACACGCGAAGCACGCTCGGCCCATCCCGCCAGGACCCTCCTCGCAGCACCCGATATTCGCAGCCTGGTGTATCCCATGAGGAGCCGTCGTTGGGCGCACCATGATAATCCTTATGCCAGCAGTCCGACACAAATTGAGCGACACCTCCGGCCATATCGTGCAACCCGAAGCGATTGGGAGGGAAGCTCCCAACCTTCATTGGGCTGCGCGCATCGTAAGGTCCACCGCAGCCCTTACAATCGGCGAGACCGGTTCCGATCACGTCTCCCCAGGGGTAACGGGTTCGCGCGCCGGCTCGCGCCGCGTATTCCCACTCCGCTTCCGTTGGAAGCCGGTAGTGTTTACCCGTTTTTTGTGACAGCCACGCTATAAACTGTTGGGCGTCATCCCAACTTACATTTGAAACAGGCCTATCACCATCGCCTTCTGGCACATAGCTGCACCTATTTGCGGCGACGCACTCTCGCCATTCCTTGACAGTGACCGGCGCCTTGGCGATCCAGAACGGCCGTATAGCGACGGCATGGACGGGCTTTTCTGTAGGGTCCTCATTACTCCCCATCTCGAACGTACCGCCCTTGAGCCAAACCATATCGGGTTCTGCGGCTTTTTCGGCTTGAGCAGGCGGACGAAACGGAGGCGAGAGCAATGCGGTTCGCTCCTCCAGCCTCTGAGCGGTCCGCTCGCCCGGATCATTGGCGGGAATGGCGCCGCGCTCTGACGGAGCACCCCCTCTCTGCGGAGTTGGGTTTCGCTCTGGCGGCGGCGACACCCCAGCAGAAGCGGGCTGCCCGGCAGATCCCTTGGCGGCTGCGGGGTGTTCGGCCGGGGCCGCTGGTTGCGAAAGGCCCTGGTCGGTCGGCTTCTGAGCAGCAGGCAGCGGCGCCGGAACGGGCGCCGATGTTGCGCCTGTTGAGGGAGCGTGCTGCTCGGCCGGGGCCTGGACCGGCGCTTGCCCCGGGGTTGCAAGCGAGGGCCGATTTTCCGGAGCAGAAATGGGTTCGGCGGGAGCCGAGCTAGCCGGCGCTGTGGCCGGTTGGCTGCCGGCCGTCGCTGAGCCCTGTTCGGGGGAAGGTTGGAGTGATGGTTCCGATCCCGTTGGTTGAGGCGACCGCTCGGCCGTCTTTTGACCTGGCTCAGCCGATCTCGGCGCAACCGGAGGAACGGGTTCAGGCGCTGGTCCTGACGCGAGGCCCGGACTGGCGGTCCCGCGCAATCCTGTCGCGTGCAGGCGCCAAAAGTACCAGGCGCCCCCCGTCGCACCAACGATCAGCACGGCTGTCATGAGCGCCATTCTACGCCAGGCCTGCTGCCTGTTCGCGCGTGCCACAGCCGAAGGGTCGGGCAGCACGCGGTAGATCGGCACCGGATCGGTTATGTTCTTTACTTTTCTATCGCCGAGTGATTGATATCCGCAGACGAGCTTATACTTGATCTGCTCGTAAATGCCGCCCGAGATGTAGACGCCGCCCGGCTCGGCTAGTTGCTCGAGCCTGACTGCAACATTTACGCCCTCGCCAAAGATGTCGTCGGGTTCGACAATAACGTCTCCGAGGTTTATTCCTATCCGGAATTGGATCCACTGCGATTTTGATAGCTCTAGATTACGCGCCACCATGTTCTGCTGGATGACAATCCCGCACCGGACGGCTTCCACGGGGCTATCAAACATCACCAGGAACCCGTCGCCCGTGGTCTTCACCAGATGACCCCGATGCTCGGCGATTGTCGGCTCGATGAGTTCGTGCATGAGATGGCGGACACGTATATGCGTGCCCTTTTCGTCAGCGCCCATCAGCCGACTGTATCCTGCTATATCACCCGACAGGATCGCCGCGAGTCTACGCGCGCCGCTATGCTGCATCGTCAACCCTCACTGCCCGCCGCCGAGCATCAAAAGGCTACCC
>JAFAHH010000498.1 GCA_019237355.1 Acetobacteraceae bacterium
GCTGCTTGGGGCCACCGCTATGGTGATCGCCCTGATCCAGGTGATCGGGCGTTACCTGACACCCGAGCACGCGATGGGCTCGGCTGAAGAACTGATCGTCTATCTTATGATCTGGGCAATCATGATTACCTCGAGCCAGCTCGTCCGGACCGATGGGCATGTCCGGCCAGATCTAGTTTTGCGAGCCCTCCGGCCCGAAATCCAGCGCTGGGTAGAGGTCTTCAACTGCGTCGTTGCGCTCGCCTTCACGACCGGCATGGTTTGGTACGGGTCCGACATCGTCAACACGGCCCTCCTGCTCGATGAGCGAAGTTCGACCGGGTTCGAATTCCCGATGTGGATCTACTACGCGGCGCTGCCCGCGGGCGGGTTGCTGATGGCCGTGCGATACGCGATACGGCTTTATCGCTTCGCCTTCCGCTACGACCCGGCCAGCATGGCCGTCGGTCACGCTATCGGGCGCGAGACTCCGATCAATATGCGCGCGCCAATCCAAGACTAGGCCCATCCCGGCCATGTGGACGATCCTGTTCCTGCTGCTCTTCTTCGGCCTGCTCGCAGCGGGGATGCCGATCTTCCTCGTGCTTGGGATGTGCGCGGCGGTACTATTCTACGCCTCGGGCGAACCGCTGGTGGGGGTGGCCCAGGTGATCATCGATCACCTGAACAGTTCTACCCTCATGTCCTTGCCGCTATTCGTGATGGCAGCCGCGTTCATGCGCCAGGGCGGCGTGGCGCGCGCCTTGGTCGACCTAGCGACCGCGTGGCTCGGCGGCATACGCGGATCGCTGGGCCTTGTCACTGTCGTAGCCTGCACCCTATTCGCGGCAATTTGCGGCTCCTCCGTTGCCACCGCACTGGCGATGGGAACCATCCTGCTGCCGGCCATGCTCGAAAAAGGCTATCCGCGCAGCTTCGCGCTCGGCGTGATTGGCGCATCGGGGACCATCGGCATCGTCATCCCGCCCAGCCTGGCCCTGATCCTTTATGGCATCGTCGCCGAGCAATCCGTGCCGCGGCTGTTTCTGGCTGGGATCATGCCCGGACTCCTGCAGGCGGCGGCTTTTTTCGGCTGGGTGTGGTACGACGCCCATCGCCGTAATTTTCCCAAAGAAGAGTGGATGCCGTGGCCGCAACGCCTTGCAGTGACGTGGCGGGCGCTTCCGGCTTTGGCCGTGCCGGCCGTTGTTCTCGTCGGCATCTATGGCGGACTGATGACGGTCACCGAGGCTGCGGCCGTCGCTGCCGTTGCCGCGTTGCTGGTGAGCCTGTTCGTGTATCGCGGGTTTCGGTTGACCGCGACGCTCTCAGTCATCGCCGATGCGTTGCGCAGCGCCGGCACGATCATGCTGATCGTGGCGACCGCGCTCGCCTTCGGCCATTGGATGACCCAATCGGGCATCCCTGGGCAGCTCGTGAAATGGACCATAGACCACCATCTCGCCACCTGGGAGTTCTTGCTGGCCATCAACATCCTCTTGCTTCTCCTAGGGTGCTTCCTCGAGGTGGTTGCCACCCTGCTCCTGGTGCTGCCGATTTTGGCGCCGGCGCTTAAGCCACTCGGGGTGGACCCGATCCACTTTTCCATCATCTTCACCCACAACATGGAGATTGGCCTGGTTCATCCCCCGGTCGGGCTCAATCTGTTTGTGCTCTCCACCATTTCCACGGCAGCGGTGGGCGAAGTAATTCGCGGCATTCTGCCATTCTTGGTCCTGCTGCTGATCGTGCTCGGCATCATCACCTACGTGCCGATTCTCACCCTGTGGTTGCCAGCCGCAATTTATGGCGGCTGATCGCCAGGCTTGCACCGCCCCGCCCACGACCCGAAGTGCTGGGTAAAGGAGACCGTATGACGGAAGTCGAGATCTACACCCAGTTCTGGTGCCCATATTGCGCCCGCGCCAAGCAGGTTTTCGAGCGCAAAGGTGTGCGCTACCGCGAGATCGAGGCGCCGCATGGAAGCGCGGAACGGGACGAGGCAATGCGGCGCTCGGGAGGGCGCAATACCATGCCGCAGATTTTCATCAATGGCCGCCATATTGGGGGCTGCGATGAGCTGATGGCGCTGGATGCGGCCGGCCGGCTTGACGCGCTGCTGCGGGGAACCTGATCTGATGGCACTCTTTTAAATGGAGTGCTAACGAGATGCCTCATAAGATAAAAACAAAGGCATGAGCTGGGGCTACACATGATCCACTATCAGTTGAAGTGTCGCCAAAACCATGATTTCGACGGCTGGTTCAAGGATAGCGCGAGCTTCGAAACCCTGGCCGGGCGCGGTATGGTGGAGTGCCCGACCTGTGGCGACACGCAGGTGTGCCGTGCCCTGATGGCGCCGGCGCTGGCGATACGGGCTGAGCAACCGTCGCCGCCGCCGGGTCCGGCTCCGGGTCCGGCCACGTCACCTGCTCCCCCGCCTGCTGTCGCAGGTGGCGGGATGCCCGACCATGTGCGGGCCATGCTGCAGCGCTTGCGCTCGGAAGTGGAGAAACACTGCGACTATGTCGGGCCGCAATTTGCCGAGGAGGCCCGGAAAATCCATCGGGGCGAGAGTGCCCGGCGGGGTATTTATGGGGAAACGACGGGCGTTGAAGCCGAGTCGCTTGCGGAGGAAGGAATCGAGGTGGCGCGCATCCCCTGGGTGCAGCGGGCCGAGAGCTAGAGCAGGTGCCCACGCTCGAGTTTTTCTTCGATTGCTCGAGCCCATGGACGTATCTTGCTTTTCATAACATCCAGGCTATCGCCCAAGAAGCGGGCGTGACAATTGATTGGCGCCCGATACTGGTCGGCGGCGTGTTCAACACGATCAATCCCTCGGTTTATGCATCGCGAGAACGGCCGGTCGCCGCCAAAGACGCTTACATGCGCAAGGATTTGCAAGACTGGGCCCGCGACGCTGGGCTTCGCATCATCTTCCCGCCGGCCGTGTTTCCGGTCAACAGCGTGAAGGCCATGCGCGGCTGCGTTTATTTGCAACCTTCAAGCATGCTCGTGCCCTGGGCTCGCGCCGTTTTCGAAGCTTACTGGGGCGAGGATCAAGACATCTCGCAGGATGCCGTGTTGGCGCCGCTGTGCCGGAGGATCGGCGCCGATCCCGGCGAATTCTTCATCGGTATCGCCCAGCAGGCGGTCAAGGATCAGCTCCGGACCAACACCGAGGAGCTGGTTGCGCGCGGCGGATTTGGGTCTCCGAGCATTTTCGTCGATGGCCAGGATATGTATTTTGGCAATGATCGGCTGGTGCTGGTACGTAAAGCGCTCCAGCAGGGTCATCGATAGGGCAACATGGGCTTAGGCCGAAGCCACCCTGATCCAGCAACGCAGCGCTCAGTCGAACCCGTGCTTTAGGGGTTGCCCTGCTTTCCCATAAGCTGGCGATAAAGCCTTTCCACTTGGTTGTTGGTTTCGTCCTGTTGGGCGGCAGGTGGGGCAATGCCCGCCGCCTGCTCGTCGCGGCTGACCTCGGACGGCACCGGTTCGTGATCTGTCCCGTTCCAGATGTTTCCCTCGCGAGTCGGCACACGGTCTTGAGGCCAAGCGAATACCGGAACCAAGCCTAGCGCGAGCGCCATTAAGGCGATACGAGACTGAGATTTCATGACGGCATCCCTACACCTCCCAAATCTGGCGCCGCTCCCCTCGCAGGGCAATTATACGAAAGTCATCGCGCATGGCACGAAGGGTATAGGCTGCTAAGATTATGGTTCAATGAGGGGTGAGATGCTCGACCGAGATGGGCAGCTTAACGCAGAGGACCTCTGGTCCGTTTTCAAGCCCAGCAAGCAAGCGACGTAGCACCGGCAATGCCGATTTCATGTCCAAACTTGTGGCCCAGAGCACGACGGGACCCCAATTCGCTCGCGAATTGGGAACCCGAGTCCGCCTCAAGCCATCGCGCTCACTCAGTCAAACCAACGCGCCTTTTCATCCTCTCGGCAAAAGTACTGTGCTGCCCGTCGTCTTGCGCCCCTCCAACGCCCGGTGTGCGTCCGCTGCTTGGGACAGAGGAAATGTCTGGTTGACCTCGATTTTTACCGCACCGCTCTGGACCACTTCGAACAATTCTTTCGCGCTCTGCTCGAGATCGGCACGTTTGGCTGTGTAGCTAGCCAGACTTGGGCGGGTGAGGAACAGGCTGCCTTTTGCGCCGAGTAGCGCAATATCGACGGGCGGTACGGGGCCTGAGGCATTCCCGAAACTGACCATGAGTCCGAGAGGGGCGAGGCAATCAAGGCTCGCCATAAATGTATCCTTGCCAACGCTGTCATATACAACCGGAACCATCGCACCCCCAGTTATACGCTTCACCTGCGCCGGGAGGTCGGCGTGTCCGATGAGTACGTGTGTCGCGCCATGCGAGCGAGCAAGCTCAGCCTTGGCCTCATTGGAAACCACCCCTATCACGGAGGCGCCGAGATGCCTGGCCCACTGGGACATAATAAGCCCTACCCCGCCAGCAGCAGCGTGGATCACAATAGTTTCACCCGCCTGTACTCTGTGCGTGCGCCGAATCAGGTACTGCGCCGTCATCCCTTGCAGCATCATGGCCGCGGCGGTCTTGAAGTCGATGCTGTCTGGCAATTTGACCAGGCGGTCGGCAGAGATCACGCGCTCCGTCGCATAGGCCCCAATCGGCGCGGTCGCATAAGCCACGCGGTCGCCCGGCTTCACCGAAGAAACGCCTTCACCCACCGCTACCACCGCTCCAGCGGCTTCCATTCCGATTGTCGCCGGCAGATTGGGCCCTTTGTATAATCCGGTGCGGAAGTAAACATCGATGTAGTTCAGCCCGACCGCCTCATGCCGGACGAGCGCTTCGCCGGGCCCGGGCTCAGGAGTGGGCACCCCCTCCCACTGCATGACCTCGGGACCGCCATAGGAGTGGATGCGGATGGCCTTGCTGCTCATTTTGTCCTCCAAACGGACGGTCAGGTGCGGGTTTCGAGTTGCAGGAGGAACCGCTTGGTCGCAAGCCCCTCGCCTCCCGAATAGCCGCCCATCCCCGCTGATCCCACGACCCGGTGACAGGGAATGATGATCGGGATCCGATTTGCGCCATTCGCCCCACCGACAGATCGTGGCGATCCTCCGGCAATGGCGGCAAGCTGACCGTACGACCGAGTCTCGCCATAGGGTATTGCGCACAGCGCTTGCCAGACCCGCTTCTGATACGAGGTCCCACGCGGGGCGAGAGTGAGGCTAAACTCGGTGAGTTCGCCATCGAAGTAGGCGTGGAGCTGCTCGCTTGCGCGACTTAGAAGCGGCGTTGCGGTTTGATCGCGGCCCCACCCCCAGTCCACAGCCACGATGGTGCCCGCCTCCTCTGAAATGGTTATGTCGCCGATGGGGGTGTGGAGCGATAGCTGGGGCACGGCTGTATCCTTGAAGTTCAGGGGCCGGTTCGGCTGGAATGCGAAACCCGGCCAGGGCCGGTGTCAAGCTGAGGGCGTTTTCATCTTGGTCAGCCTGGGTCGGGAGCTTTGCGGCCGCTTAATTGGGCAGCGAGAGCTGCGGGATCGGTAACGGGGAGGCTACATGTGCCTTGGCGGCAGACGTACGCTGCGGCGCCCGCAAATCCCGCGCTCTTGCCGTGAGCCGGATGGGATTGAGGGAGTGCCGCTCCGTTCAGGGTCCGCGAGACGACAACGGCCGGGTCAGCCACCGAAAGTGCCGTAAGGGCCAAGGATTGCGGTAAAGGATGGGCGGCATCTCCCACGATCACGACCTGGGCGGCTTCTTCTAGAAGATCTTCGGCCGCGAGCAAGGTTGGCATGTTGGCAATCCTATCACCCGAACCGCTCCAGGCTGTCATCAGCGCTTCGGCGTAGCTGCGCCAGACAGATTCTCCCGTAAAGTGAAAAAGTTGGGCATAGACCTGCGCCATCAAGCCATTTCCGGAGGGGGTCGGGCCATCGGCAGCATGCCGGGGCCGCGCCGAAACACCCAGGGGGACATCAGCGGCATCTGAGGCTGTCGTGTAGAACGCTCCCTGGCCATCCCCGAACGTCGCGCGGGCCACTTCGACGAGCCGAATGGCTTGTTCCAGATAGGAGGGTTCCGCGGTCGCCTGGTACAATGACAGCGCCGCTTCGGCCATCGCAGCCTGATCTTCGAGCAGGCCTGCCGCTGCGACCCGGCCAAGGCGCCAAGCGTGACTCACCCGCCCTTCAGGACTCGTCATGGACTGCCCTACAAAGGCGTAAGCTTGCTCCGCGCGGCGCAGCCATTCAGGGCGAGTGAAGACCGCGCTCGCCCGGCAAAGCGCAGAAATTACCAGCCCATTCCAGTCGGCAAGCACTTTATCGTCGCGGCCAGGCCAAATTCGGCGAGATCGTGCTTCGAATAGCTTTTGGCGCGAGCGGGCCAGACCGGTCTCATCTTCTGGTCTCCCGGGCCCAGTGATTCGGTGTAGGATCGTGCTGCCTTCCCAATTGCCTTCTCGAGTGACGTCATAGGCCTGTTTGAAGGCTGGAGCATCATCGCCGAGTATATCGTCAATCTCAATTTCTTTCCATACGTAAAACCTTCCTTCCTCCCCTTCGCTGTCTGCATCTTGCGAGGCCCCGAATGCACAAGCCCCATCCGGTCCGCGCTCGGCCGACATTTCCCGATCGAGCCATTCAATGGTTTCGGCCACCCTTTCTGCGTAAAGCGGGGTCGGCCGGTCGGCGTGGGCGAAGGCCAGCAGCTCGATGATCTGCGCGTTGTCGTAGAGCATCTTTTCAAAATGCGGTACGAGCCAGTCCGCGTCAGTGGAGTAACGCGCATAGCCTCCGCCGAGATGGTCGTAGATCCCACCCTGCGACATGCGCTGGAGGAGCAAATGCAATGCTTCCCGCCCTGGAAAAAGGCCCGTTCGGAAGGCATTTTGCCAAAGGAAGCGAAATATGGGCGGGTTTGGAAATTTGGGTGCGCCCCGCAGTCCCCCATTGACCGGGTCTGTCAGGCTCAGGAGGGTATCGGCCGCCTTCTGGAGCCGGTCCGGAGTGATCAACCCTCCTGGCTGGGTGGCGTGGATCGAGGCTAATGCGCTGGAGAGGGATTGGGCGTTTTGCTCCACGATCCCATGGCCGCTCCGATAGGCTTCCGCCACAGCGCGCAGGACCTGTCTGAATGACGGCCTGCTCCATCTTGGTTCCGGGGGGAAGTAGGTGCCACCCCAGAACGGGGCCCCGTCAGGAGTCAGGAACATGGTAAGGGGCCATCCCCCTTGCTGGCCTAGCGCATGCAGAGCCGTCATATAAAGGTGATCGATATCCGGGCGCTCTTCCCGGTCTACCTTGATGTTAACGAACAGCCGGTTCATCAAACCGGCGGTCTCGGGGTCCTCGAACGATTCATGGGCCATGACATGGCACCAATGACAGGCGGCGTAGCCGATCGAGAGGAGAATCGGGCGATCCAAGGCTTTCGCCTCGGCGAGCGCCGCGGGGCCC
>JAFAHH010000534.1 GCA_019237355.1 Acetobacteraceae bacterium
TGACCGCGACGAAACTGATATTGTCCTTGCCGTACTGCCCAGCGAGCGCCAGCGTCAGGTTTTGCCCGGCCGCATTGGCCGCACCGGGCGCAATCTCCCGATAGGAAGGTTTGACCCCGTCATTGCCGCTCAGGTTGACGATGCGGCCGCGCCCCTGCTTCTGCATGATCGGCAGTACGTGCTTCAGGCAGCGCACATAACCCATGAATTTGAGCTGCAATGACTGCGCCCAATGCTCTTCGGTCAGGAAGTCGAGAACTCCACCGGGCGCCGATCCCGCGTTGTTGACCAGAATATCGATGCGCCCAAGTGCCGCGTGCGCTTGCTTGACAAAAGCGTCGGCATCGGCCGGCTTGGTCAGATCAGCCGGTATGGGGAGGATTTTGCGGTTGGTTTCGCGCGCAATTTGCGACGCTGCTGCCTCGAGCGGCTCCTTGCGGCGCGCGCAGATCGCGACATCAACACCCTCGCGCGCCAGGGCAAAGGCAATTGCCCTGCCAATCCCGGCGCTTCCGCCGGTGACGAGCGCCGTCTTCCCGTTCATCTGGAGATCCATGGGGATTCCTTCAGGTTGAACACGATGGCGAGGCGATGAGGATCTGCCGGTGAACCCAATCGTGTCAACCGGCAGCGTGACCGGGCTGCTGACACTCAGTTGCACGATTGCCTCTGTCAGCTGGTTTCGGTTCCGGCTACGTAAGGCTTGACCATTTTCGCCGGATCGACGCCGCGGTCGAACACTTCCCCGGTCACAAAGCCGAGCTTAAGGGCGGCGTCCTTCAGGTCTGGTCGTTATCATGCCGCGGTCGGGCCGGAGCTTGGCGGCGGAGGGCACGATTAGCCGTCGTCCACTGCCGAGACAGAGAGTTCGGCACTCCTCGACAATCGCCCTGACCGCCGGGAGCATGGAAGGCGCCGGCGAAGATGGCATCACGGCAAGTCGGGTAATGTGCCCCAGCGGAAACGGGGAACTCGATCGTTTCCTCGGCTTCAGACCACGAGTCCGATATATTTTAAAACTGCGTTCCAACGGGACTCATTGATCAGGGGTCAGTGTGTAAAACTTACCTAAGCCGGCCAAGCCGGAACCAAACAGGTGATTGAAGACGCAGGCCACCCTTGGCCGTACGGGCTAATTTTGGACGATCTGCCGATTCACATCCGCCCGGATCTTCCCGCAACGCGGGTGCAAACTCAACGAACCCAATGGGTTCCAGCCATTACGGCACATCCAGGATCGCATTATTCGCGCTCTGTCGCCAAATTTTGCTCACAAGCGGCAACGAGTCCGTTTGTAAGGGACTAAAAGTTCGACAGGGTTGAGCTGATTGCAGCGGCGGCGCTGGGCGGCTAAAAGGCAGTAATCGGGGAACGCAAGGCCGCTGCCGCTACCACTACGCGGCGCCAGCCCAGGGTGCCCGCCATTGCCAAGGACAGAAACCTACTGATCAGCAGCCCACCGGTACGGCCACCGACGTTGCGACCTGACCGGAACCGCGCAAACACGTTGCCGATCACGGTCAAGAATTTGGCCGGGGAACTGCGCAAATTATCTGACCATACCACCCGTTGGCAGCCCTTACTCAAGGAGCTCGAGGCCGCCTAGAATCCCGCCACCTAAGAGCATCCACATGGGATTGAGCCGCGTTACCGACGTGATTGCCGCCGTGGCGATAGTGACAGCGACGGCTGGCCAACTATTATCTGCCGTGTGCGCCATTACGGTTCCGCTAGCGATGACCAGCCCCACAACAACTGGAGTCAGACCCAGCCGGACTACCGGTTGCCATGGCGCAGCGCGGAACCTGTCCCACAGCCGGTAGGCGGTGAAGTACATCGCACAAGGCGGCCCGAAGGTGGCGAACGCGCTCGCAAGGGCCCCTGGAAATCCCCACACCTTCCAGCCTACGAAACTCATCATCAGGATCATGTTTGGCCCGGGAATTGACTGCGCCATCGCAAAAAGGTTCGCGAACTCTTGATTTGTCATCCAACCATGGGTGCTGACGACAAAATTGCGGACATCAGGCAGGACAGTTGGGAAGCCGCCAAAGCTGATTGACGAAACCCAGGCAAGATGCACCGTTAGTGCCAGGGGTGCGGAAGGGCTGATCATCGGGCCCTCGCGTTTTCGATGCCGGCGACGAGAATGCTAGTCGGCACAAGCGAAACTAAAACTGCAAAGAGCGGCAGTTTGCCGAATGTGATCAGACCGAAGGCGAGCGCGGCGAAGAGCAAGGATGCCGGCCGATGACGATGCGGCCTCAAGAGCCTCACACCCGTCGCGATAAGAAGCCCGGCGGCTGATGTGGCAATCCCGCCGAGGATATGCCGGAGGGCGATCAGGTTCGCGTATTGAAGGTATAAGAGGCCAAGCGAGAGGCCCACTGTCCAAGGAAT
>JAFAHH010000542.1 GCA_019237355.1 Acetobacteraceae bacterium
GCCGGGGTGTTCCATGATGACAGCTATGACCGGACAATGTTTGCTCCGGGATCGGATTGCAGTGGACTTCCGGGTACCGAAACGCAATTCGCCGAAATATCGACAAGGACCAAACGCGTTATGACGCCGGCGGAACCCGCGGCCGCGCTTGCATTTTTCGGACTTCAGTGCTCCGCTTCGCGCGTCAAAAGCTCATCACATTATCGGCGCCCACGGGACCAATCCCTTTGCGGCACCCAACCCGTAGGCTGCGGCTTGCGGATGATCGGCACGGCGATCTTCTCGAGCCACTCGCCGACATTGGGCGGTATTGTGGTGGTGCCCTCTACCCAGCGCCGCACGGTGGTCTCGTGCGCGCCCAGTACTTTGGCGAGCATGAGCACCGACCAATGCAGGGTCCCGAGCAGCTCCATGAGGCGTTCGGGTGTCATGGTTCCTTTCTCCAGCCGGGGGGCCCGGCCGCGATCGTTTCGAGCCATTGGGCCACGTTGGCGGGGATTTCGTTTTTGCCGTTTGCCCATTTCCTTGGGCCGGTCTCGTGAATGGCGAGGATTCTGGCGAGGTCGCGCGGCGACCATTCGAGCAGGGCCAGGGATCTCGCGCAGGCGGGTGGCGTTCATCCGGGACGCCCGCGCTGCTCAATGCCGAGCGCTCGCCTGGCCATCGGTACGAACTCGCGGCCGAACCACGCGGCAATGATGCCTCGGTGATCCCGTTGTCGATTGCTTCGGCTCGCCACACCAGCCCGTCTTACAGGACTTGCTCAGGCGTGATGTCTGTCGTTCGCCCAGCAGCCTCCTCGCCGGGGCCAGCACGCATCGGTCGCGCTCAGCAACGTATGGCTCCGGGCACTCCTGGTTCACCAGGTCGCGTATCCCGGGTAGGGCTTCGTGCAGCAGGGCCAACAGCTCGGTGCTGGCAGTCCGCGCGGTCATCGCGAGTATTCCTCTCGGGATGTGTGGATTATACACACAGGCGGAGTTGGTTGCAAGATTTCTTCTTACTCGCCCCTCGGGCCGCGCTCGAAATGCGCAAGGATGTTCGAGAGCATGGTTTCGATTCGACGGTTCGAGCGCGCGATGTCCTCCAAGCCTTTCTCTAGGCCATTGACATTCTTCTCTGCGATAATGGGATCGAGCGAGGTCATCAACGCTGCGTTCGATACCGCCAACCCGGGTTTCAAGCGCTGCGAACCGGGTTTCAAGCGCTCCGACCCGACCTTCTAAGGCTTCAAACCGAGGGAGGATCATCGTAATAAAACGCTGCGCGGCTTCCAGCGCGGCCCGGGCGTCGCGTGCGGCTTCGGCGCTGTTGCGCAGGATCAAGGTGAAATCAACATTGTCGCTCATTGGCTAGAGCACGATCGCTTGAGGCGGAAACGTCGGAAAGCGTGAATCGTGCTCTCGAACAAGACTCGCTAGAGGCTGCCGGATCGAAGCGGCGTGAAGACTATTGCGTGCCGCCGCTCTTCATTGGTCATACAGGCCGACTTTTTGGGCGCACACCGGGCCGAGGGTAACCGGGCGGCGACCCAGCGCGCGCCCGACTCAGCAAATCCGTATCCGATACGTCAGAACCCGCCGTTCCCCCGGCGGGATAAGCATCAAATTGGGCTTGTCCTCGAACTCACCTTCCCACCCAGCCGGATCGGCGGTGCCGTACCAAGGCTCGATACAGAGGAAATCGGCGCTGGGATCTATGCCAGCTTTCGACCAAACTCCTAGCTGCTGAAACCCGTCCCATGTCACTTCGATGCTCGGGGCGGAAGGCGCCGTGTAGCGAATCGAGCGGCTCGCCGGCTGGTCCCAAATGATCGCGTCGGCCACAAACAACGCGGGGTCAAGGCGCAAGGTACTGCCCTCGACCGCCGTTGGCTGCGCCTCACCCATAATCAAACCGTCGACAAGCCTGCGGACCGGCTCTGGCTCCGCCTGGCTGAACTCGAGGAGATGCGCCTGTTTCGGCACTCCCTCGAGAAGCGGCCAAATGAAAGCAGGATGCGCTCCCGCCGAGGCGGGCAACGCTTCGCGACCCGGATTTACAATCGTGTAGGTTACTTCTAGCTTGTCCTCTTGCAAAGCATAGGTAATTTCAAAACGAAACGCGAATGGATAGGAGGCTCGGGTTTGCGAGTCATCGTGCAATACCAGGCGGCAGCTCTCGGCGGTCCGATTGAGCCATGCGAAGCGCCGGTTTCGGGCGAAACCATGTCGCCCCATTCGGTAGCGCCGGCCCCGGTGCAGGATTTCGTCGCGATTGACCTGCCCGACCACCGGAAACAGAACGGGGGCGTGCCAAGGCCACACGGGCCCCGCGTGCCATAGGAATTCCTGCCCTGTCGCATCCCGCAGCGAACAAAGTTCCGCGCCGTCTGCCTTCACCGTCGCGGCGAGATAGGTGTTGCAGAAGATGTGCTGATCCATCATGGCAGGTGACCGAGCAACCCCTCCCGCAACGCGTGCCAGCTCTCCTGGTCAGGCGCACAGATAAGTCCGCGGGAGCGGTGATTGGGCATATAAGATGAGCCATCGAAATGCGCCGAATAGCCACCGGCCTCGCGATGCAACAACCAGCCGGGCGCGTGATCCCAAGGCATGAGCCGATTGTAGAACAGGAAATGACAGTGGCCGGCCGCGGCGAGCCGATATTCCGTCGCCGCGCAACGATAGCTGAAGGTAGCAGCCAGTCGCGGCAGGTTGCCGCAGACCACACGGCGCTCGGGTTCGGGCAGGAATCGCCACGAAACCGCACCGGTCATCTGCCCGACAGGCGCGGGAGAAGCGACCCGTAGATCCATCCGGCGGCCTTCGCCCGAATGGGTCCAAGCACCTTCCCCCCGCAGCGCAAGCGCGGCTTCATCGCAGATCGGATCGTAGATGCACCCAGCAACGACCTCGCCGCGAATGAAGGCCGCTGCCATGACCCCAAATACCGGCACGCCGGCCGCGTAATTTGCCGTGCCGTCGAGCGGGTCCACCACAAATGCGCAGTCAGCATCCGGCAGATGCTCGAGTAGTGATGGATCGGCCCCGGCCGCCTCCTCGCCGATTACCACGAAGCTCGGAAAATGGTGAGAGAGTGCCTGCGCAATCATGTGCTCGGCGGCTTCATCGGCGTCCGTGACGAGATCGAGCGGGCCGGTCTTGGCCCGCACATCCTTGGCGCCGAGCGCGCGAAAGCGAGGCATTATTTCGCGCATCCCCGCCTCGCGAAGCAAAGACGCGAGCTCCTCGACATGGGAAACGGAAAGCCTCATTGGCGTTCGAAACGTGCGCGATCGACCGGCAGCAATCGCACCGTAAGGTGAATCGCGCGGTCTTCATCGTGCCGGTCGAGAACTTGTCCGTGCTCGTAGAGCCAGGCAAGCCGCGCCCCGTCTTCCGGGGCAATGTCGTACTGCGCCAATTCCATCCCCTCGGTGATTCGGGCATCGATGGCAGCGCATAGCGCGGGCAAGCCCTCGCCGGTGAGCGCTGAAACGGCCACCGCGCCTGGCCGGGTCGGGACATTGGCAATGCCGCCCAGCAGATCGGCCTTGTTCAGCACTTCGATGGTATGCTCGTGCCATGCCGGATCGAGCGTGCCATCCTGCGCCATTCCCTCGAGTACGGTGATCACATCGGCGCGCTGGGCCGCGCTATCGGGATGCGCGGCATCCCGCACATGGAGGATGATGTCGGCCTCAGCGACCTCCTCCAGGGTAGCGCGGAAAGCGGCGACCAACTCGGTGGGCAACTCGCTGATGAACCCGACGGTGTCGGAAATAATGGCGCGGCGGCCTGAGGGCAGGAGCAAGCCGCGCATGGTGGGGTCGAGGGTTGCAAAAAGCTGGTCCCGCGCGGTTACGTGCGCCCCAGTCAGGGCGTTGAACAACGTGGATTTGCCCGCATTGGTGTAACCGACCAGGGCAATAACCGGGAACGGCACCCGGCCGCGAGCCACCCGGTGCAGGCCGCGCGTCCGGCGCACCTGCTCCAGCTCCTTCCTGATCCGTGCGATCCGGTCGCCAATCAACCGCCGGTCGGCTTCGATCTGCGTCTCGCCGGGTCCGCCGAGGAAGCCGAACCCGCCACGCTGGCGCTCGAGGTGGGTCCAGGACCTTACAAGCCGGGAACGCTGGTAATCGAGATGGGCGAGCTCGACCTGAAGCGAGCCTTCGCGGGTCGCCGCACGCTCGCCGAATATCTCGAGAATAAGCCCGGTGCGATCGATCACTTTGCACCCCCAGGCAAGTTCGAGGTTGCGCTGCTGCACTGGGGAGAGCGCCGCATCGATGATCGCCACCGTCACATCCGCGGCCCGAAGGGCGTATCTCTGGGCTTCGACCTGGCCTTCCCCGAGCAAGGTTGAGGGCCGCCGGATGCGAAGCGGTAAAATCGCGGTGTGAACCACGATCAGTCCTATGGAAGCCGTAAGCCCGATCGCTTCTTGAAGCCGTGCTTCGGCCGCGCGATGAACTTCATTCCCTGGGCCGGGGCGCTCCCAGGGTTGGATTACCGCGGCGCGCTTCCCGCCGAGCAGGTGCTGCGCTGTGTCAGTCGCCGCTGGCGGCAGGGGCTGTCTCCCGCGCGCTCGTCTCAGCCTTGGCGGCATCAAAGAGCTGGATCGGCGCTCCTGGCATTACCGTGCTGATCGCGTGCTTATACACAAGCTGAGTGTGGCCGTCGCGCCGCAACAGTACGGAGAAATTGTCGAACCAAGTAATGATTCCCTGCAGCTTGACCCCATTCACGAGGAAGACCGTCACTGGAGTCTTGTTTTTTCGCACGTGGTTCAGGAATACGTCCTGAACATTCTGCGCTTTCTCATTGGCCACGGCCGGGTCCTTCTCTCTGCTAAGGCGGTACGCGTTGCTATGCTAGCGCCCGCGTGGCATGGCGGCAGCACAGCGGCAGTTTATCAGCCAGGCACCCTGAGGCAAGCGGGAAGAACGAACGCGTCCTGTATCCGGACAGGTGAGAAGGGAGCGAACCCGCGGGGGTCAAGGGTCTATGACAGAAAAGCAATGGCCGCCCGACGACATGGCCGGGCGGCATTCGGTGCTTTCAGTTGAAAAGTGCCGCCGTTACCTGCGTGGGCGATATCCCGACCAGCGTGACGTCATGCTGCGGCCCTATATGCAGGATCGTGTTACCCGAAACGTCCGCAGACGCACCCGCGACTACCGCCTCCGGTGTCACGGATGAGTTCGGGTCCAGGTGGATAGAGTCCGTCCCAATCTTGAAGCCGTAGACAAAATCCTGCGCCACGTCGGCAGAATGGAAGCGGAATTCATCCGCGCCCGCGCCGCTCCAAAGCCGGTTCGTGCCGGCTCCCGCATCCATGATTGTGGGACCCGCCCCGCCTAAGAGCAAATCATCACCGTCGCCGCCCGTTAGCATGACCTCTGCATCACCGGTTGCGAACAGCAAGTGCCGTGCGCCGTTGGTGAATAACGCCGCATTGAAGTCTGGAAGCGAAACACCGTTGATCGAGGCTGCATCGACATACAAATTACGGTCAGTATCCGGGCTGCCGCCCCAGGCGTCATTTGTGAACGACACACTAAGATCGTGGGCGCCCGGGGCTAGGCCAGCAGGCAACTGCAACGAAACGAAATCGGTCTGTCCGAGCGAGTGGCTCGCGCCATCCACGGCGCCCATCTGCAAAACCTCTCCATCGAGAGCTAGGGAGAAGTTGGCATCACCGTTCCAGGCATCCTCGCTCAGGCTGAGTGTGACTGCCATTGCCGGCGCCGCCGTAGTGGAAGGCATCGTCGATGCCGCAGCTTGGGGCGACGGAGGCTGGCTGACTACGAACGTTGCGCTGCCGTTGGAATAGAGCGCGGCATTATCTTCCTGATGGAGTTGGCCATCGAAGGTGATGGAGTTGAGGTAAAGGTTCCGGTCCTCTCCTGGCCCTTCGTAGGCATCGTTGATGAAGCTAACGCTAACATGATGCGGCCCGCTGCCGAAAACGCCGGTATAGGTAAGATTTTGAGACTGCCCAGCGCTGCGCAAGGCAGTAACAGAAGTTGGGCCCGAAATCTGCTGTCCGTCCACGCTGACAATAAACTGTGCGTCACCCGCGAACGCATCTTCGCTCAGGTTCAGCACGAGCGTATCGGCCGATGGTGGGCCTGAGGAGGTCGCTACAGTGGGCGTCTCTACCGGCGAGCCTTGCCCGTCGACTGTGAAATGCAACGTTCCATTCAAATATTGGCCAATTTGGGTATTGCGAAAGCTGTTTCCATCATACTCAACCGAGTCGACGTAGAGGTTGCGATCGTGGGAAGGATCTCCTCCCCAGCAATCGTTCACGAACGTAACTCCGACATCGTGGGGCCCCGCGCCAAACCGGCCGTGCAGGGTCACGGTGCGGGAGGCGCCGTCACTCGCCAGCGCGCCATCCGTTGACAGAACCCCGGTAACTGGATTGCCGTCGATGCTGACAACAAAGTCGGCGTCGCCCTGATAAGCGTCTTCGGACAGTTTGAGAACAAGCGTGTCTTCGCCGTTGTCGCTAGCGGGCGCAGAGGGAGCGGCGAAGGCGGCTGTGCCCTGGCTCAGCATCTCACCGATATCACCCGTGATCTGGGCCCCATTGAGGCTGATCCCGTCCACGTACATGTTGCGGTCATGCTGCGCGTCACCGCCATAGAGATCGTTCAGGTACGTGACTTGTACGACGTGAGGACCGCTGCCGAAGTTTCCATGGAACGTGAAATCTTCCGTTTGGCCGGCTGCATGCGAAGCGGAAATGGATTGCGGTCCGCCAAGCTGTTCGCCATCAAGCCGGACGATGAACTGTGCATCACCTTCGAAAGCATCTTCCGAGAGCGAAAGGGTGAGCGTATCCGGCCCCGCAAAGTCTTGAGTGACGGTCGCTCCCGTAAATGGATGGGCGGTGTCGAGATCTGGCTCGGAGGTGAGGACGGTCGTGCCCGTGTCCGAGATCGGGCCAATGCTCGGGATCGTGGATGGAAAGCCGTATGCCTGATTGTCTGAGAACTGTCCGGCGACATCGGTTTGATTGAACAGCAGTATCCCTTTGGGGTTGTCGTTCAGAAAGACATTGTTGCCGACCTCAAGAGATGAATTTGCATACGGTGTTGCGGTCTCGCCGCCGAAGTGGATCATGGGCGTGTTGGAGGCATACAGCCCTTTTTCAATCACGTTATTCGCGATCGTCGCGTCACCGCCATCCGGCAGATCGATGTCGTAACTCGCAGTACCAGAGACGCCGTCGGCGATTCGATTATTCTCGATCACATCTACAAGAGCGCGGCTTTTCAGCTCGTGGCCCACCGAAGCATCATGCAGGTAGCTGTTGGTGACTGTCAGCTTGCCGACCTCACCTACATAAATGTTGTGGGACTGACCGTCGCCTGCGCCATTGTGATCAAATTCAGAGTTGTCAATCGTTATACTGCCGTTGGGGTCGGCATTGGCGAGCAGTCCGTCCTGATTATCGTGGAACCACGAATTGGTGATAACCAGGTTTCCGCCCTGATAACGAATGCCGGCCCCGTTGTTGTCGCCGTCCTGTGCGCCGGAAAACGCAAGATGGTCGATCGTGACATCGGTATCGGTGGTGAGGATCGCTTTGCCGTTCGGAGGCGCTTCGGTGGCAATGAAGTTAGCAATGCCGCCAACGCCCTCGATCGTAATCTTTGTGTTTACTTCGGCAAAATCATTGAAGTAGTTGCCCGCCTGGACTTGTATCACATCGCCGTTTTGCGAAGCAGCCACAGCGTCATGCAGCGTGGAAAATTCCTGGCCCTGACCGACTGTAAGAATGGTCATCTTCAATCCCCTACTTCTTAGCGGGCGCAATCTCGCGCTCCTCCAATGCCGCATATAGGACAAGATTCTTATTAAGAGGCGGTGTACGGGATTTGAGAAAAATCGCAAAAGCAGGACTTGGTGGCGCGCTCTGCTCTAGGGTTTGTTTTTGAGAGCGCGATTCAGGCTTTACGCCCCGGATCCCCACAAGGCGACGTCCCGGGGCTTTTCGCCCCACACCATTGCGCTTTCGAGCCTAGTCAGGCCGAGAGCGCCGTCCCGGCCAGATCCCATACGGCATCCTTCAGGCGAGCCACGAATGCGGCGTGTGCCGCGCGCTCAGCTTCGCTCGGCCTTATTAGGCGCGGGGTTCGCGATCCAGAAACTGCATAAGCATGCATCGGTCGGTCTACGCGATCGAGGATCAAGGACAGGCCGCGTTGCCGGCCGCCGGTCAGCTCGATGTAAACCTGGGCTAGGAGGCGGCAATCGAGCAGCGCATTATGGCTGTTGCGGGCCGATAGATCGATGCCGTAGCGGCGGCACAGCGCATCGAGACTGTTCGGCAGCCCGGGAAAGCGGCTCCGCGCCAGCTCGAGCGTGCACACCATGCGGCCGGGATCGAGCGCTGACAAGCCGAGCAGCGCCAATTCAGCATCGAGGAAAGCGAAGTCGAACGCCGCGTTATGTGCGATCAGCTTGCCATCACCAAGGAACGCGAGCAGATCATCTACAATCACCTCGAAACGGGGTTTGCCGGCCAGGTGAGCGCTGGTAAAGCCATGAATTTGGGTTGCGTCTTCCGGGACATCGCGGCAGGGATCGATCAAGGTGTGGTAATGCCGGCCGGTGGGGATATCGTTGATCAGTTCCATCGCGGCGACTTCGAGTACCCGATGACCTTGTCCGGGTTCGAGCCCCGTGGTCTCTGTATCAAATATAACCGATCGATTCATACAAGCAGTTTGCGCAAAAGCGCGCGAAGCCTGCGCTGCGTATAGTGGCGAGAAAGTCCCGTCTTTACCACGCTATCCGCCCGGCGGCGCTTGTCACGATCCGGCATCTGCTTGGCGATGAAGGCTGCAATCTCGGGCTGCGTCATGCGGCCCCGCAAGCGAAGGCGATGGATCTGCACGTCCCGTGGTGCCGTGACCACCAGGACGTGATCCACCCGCTTATCCCCGCCAGTCTCGAACAGCAGCGGAATGTCAAGCACGGCCAGGCGCTTGCCCGCTCGGCGGCATCGGGCAAGAAAGCGGTTTTCCTCTTTCCGAACCATCGGATGCAAGATCGCTTCGAGCTTCTGCAATGCGCCCGGTTCGCTGAGCGCGATGCCTCGCAAAATGCCGCGATCGACCGCTCCCTTCACCACCGCATCCGGGAACAATGCCGCGATCTTGCGTACCGCCCGGGCGCCGCAAGCCTGCAATCCGTGCACTGCGGCATCGGCATCGAACACCGGAATCCCGGCCCGGCGGAGGATGTTCGCGGCGGTCGACTTCCCCATTCCGATCCCGCCGGTGAGGCCGATGATCTTCATGGCTCGGAACGGAGGAGATCGGCGGCGACAAACCGATAGAGAGCTTCATCAACCTCGGGCTCGACCCCGAACCAGGCGGCGAAGCCGGGACGCGCCTGGTGCAGCAACATCCCAAGCCCCTCCACGGTGCGCAATCCACGCGCGCGGGCTGCGGCGAGAAGCGGTGTTTCCAGCGGCACATACACCAGATCAGCTACAGCCGCCCGATTCGAGGCAAGGCTCAGATCGAGCGATAGGTCTGGCTGGCCTTCCATTCCCAGCGCCGTGGTGTTGACGATCAGCGCGTAATCCGCGATCGCTTGGTCACGCGCGCTCCAGTCGATCACTTTCAGCCCCGAAAAGTCGCGCGCTAAGGCCTCGGCGCGGTCACGGGCGCGGTTGGCGATGGTGAGCGGCACGCCCTCTTGCTGCAAGGCCACCACGATTGCCCGCGCCGCGCCCCCGGCGCCGAGGATCAGGGCGGGCCCGGCTTTCGGATCGACGTTATGGGCATGCAGATTTTCGAGGAACCCGCTGATATCGGAATTGGCGCCGTCAATCCGGCCATCCCGGAAAACGAGCGTGTTGACCGCTCCCGCCTTCCTTGCCGATTCCCCAACAGCATCGCAGACCGCGAACGCCGCTTCTTTATGCGGGATGGTTACGTTGACTCCCGCGAACCCGGCCGCAACCAGTCCCCGGATCGTAACGCTGAAATGTTCCGGCTTGACTGCCAAGGGTACGTAGGCGCCATCGATACGGTACCGGTCGAGCCAGAATCCGTGCAGCCGGGGAGAGCGGGAGTGTCCTACGGGCCAGCCAATGACACCCGCAACGCGGGCCTCTCCTGAGAGAATGGGCAAATGTGTTCTTCCGCGTGAATTACGTTTGAGAACGGCGGCTTCTGCTCACGGCGACGGGCCCGGGCGCTCAGGGGCGGGAGCAGCCGCGGGCGAGGCCGGGCGTGATGCCGCGCCGGAGTTCTCCTCCAGCGCAACTAGGCCGCGCAGCACCTCCATTACAATGGCGCGGCGTTCCGGGCGGAGGCGGTTCAGGAGTTCCAGAAAGAGCAATTCGGCATCGCCGACCCGGGGGTTCCCGGCCGAGATGGTCGGGACTGCTTCGGTGTGCATGACGGTCCGGCGCAGGGTCATGGGGGACGGAGTGAACGCCGGCTTGGGAGCAACCACTTGACCCGCTGGGTCGATTAGGCCGAGCACTAGGAGGCGGGAGCGAATGGCGCCGTTGGTGCGGGCATGCTGAACGGCCAGCTTGGCGATATCACTCAGCCCCGTGAACCCGTCGTAGAGTCGGTGCTCCTCCTCGACCGACCAGGCGGTGCCCTCCCGCCGTCGTCTACCGGACTCTTGGTCGCCCGCTGGGGCAGCTGGAGCCTCCACGTCTGACCTCCGTATTTCCCCTCACGCGCTTCGCCGGGCGCGCCGCACTCTCAGACGCGGCGAGCCGGTGCATCTTATCACACCTAAACCGTTTTCACCCTGACTGTAAGCGGTTAGCGCGGTGTAGCCGCAGGAGCGGATCTCTCTCGCCGAAAATGGCGGTTCCAATTCGTACGCAGGTTGCACCGTATGCAATGGCAGTTTCGAAATCAGCCGACATGCCCATCGATAGCTCCAGCAACCCGTGCCGGGCGGCGCATTCCGCGAGCCAGGCGAAGTGCGGGCCAGGATCGGCGCCCTCGGGCGGGATGCACATCAGGCCGCGCAGTGCGGGGCCGAAGCGCGACTTGCAGTCCTCGATAAATGGGTCAGCCTGGGTGCGTGGAACGCCCGATTTCTGCGGCTCGTCCCCAACATTGACCTGGACCAGCAATTCCGGCGTTCGTCCCTCCTTGTCGATCGCGGCCACTAGCGCATCGGCAAGCCGGGGGCGGTCCAGGGTCTCGATCACTTCGGCGATGCGCGCCGCATCCCGCGCTTTGTTCGTTTGCAGCCCGCCGATGATATGCAGCCGAAGCGGCTGCTGCAGCCCGGTGCGGAGCGGAGCAAACTTCGTGACCGCTTCTTGCACCCGGTTCTCACCGAAATCGATTTGCCCGGCTCGTAATGCGGCCATAACGGAACTGAGGGGCTGCGTTTTCGTCACTGCCACGAGTGTCACATCGCGCGGATTGCGGCCCGCCCGGATCGCCGCATTGGCGATGCGGTCGCGAATCTGCGCAAGGTTGCGCTCGACGAGATGATCCATCCCTGAATTGGGGGCGGAATTCGGCATGGACGCAAAGCTGCTGGCTTGGTCGCGCGCGGTCAAGGCGCGGCAAGCCAAACGAGGCCGGACACATCCCGTACTCTGGTTCTTCACTGATGAGAACCGAGTGCCCGATCCATTGCCTGCGATCACGCAGTTGCCAAAGGGGCTGGCGGGGGTCGTGTTCCGGCACGATCATGCGCCTGACCGCGAAGACCTTGGCCGCCGGGTGGCGCTCCTATGCCGGCAACGGAGATTGGCGCTGTCCGTGGCTGGGGACGGGCACCTCGCGAGGAGGCTGCGCGCTGGGGTGCATCTGCGGGGCGGTCGTGGAATGACCCGCGCCCGATTGGTCACAAGCTCGGCCCATTCAGTCCGCGAGCTGGTGCGGGCTTGGCGAAACGGCGCGGATCTTTGCTTCCTTTCGCCCGTGTTCCCGACGAAAAGTCATCCCCACGCCCGCGTATTGGGGCCGGTGCGATGGGCCGCCATAGCGCGGCACGCTGGCGGAATGCCAATTTTGGCGCTGGGCGGAATTTCAGGCCGAGTCTGCCGAGCGCTGCCGCCAAGCTGCCGCGGCGCGGCCGCGATCGGCGCGCTAGCGGGCCATAGCGGACTGGTACTGACATTAGGGGGCTGTCCCCCGCCTTGCCTGGGTGCTTTGGGCTAGAGCACCGATCGACCCTCGCACCTTCGCGGCGGAGCCCTCCGGCAGTGGGGTCCCAATCCAGGACCTAAAACTAAGGGTTGATTAACCACTCGCCGGTTGTGTATAAATCCTTTATACAAGTCTAACTTTTGGAACAGGGATTTCAAATGTCCTCAACCATTGATGCTGGCAACCCCGCCTATTTCGCAGACGCTAGCGATGCCGCAGATGCTGCCGATGCCGCAGACGCGACTGATACCGCAGACGCCACCGCTGCCGCAGATGCTGCAGTGGACGCAAGCGCCGGCGCGCCCACGGTCCTCAACCCAATCGTCCTGGAGAACCAGGACGGAGGAACTTCGCTAAGCGACACGACCCCTG
>JAFAHH010000005.1 GCA_019237355.1 Acetobacteraceae bacterium
GGGCTTCTTTGACCTGGCGACGGGCTGGGGATATCCGGCGCACGATACAGATTTCGGCGTGACCCTGGCACTCTGGGGTCTTCCGCCTGGTCCGTTCCTGTTTCTGCCGCTGCTAGGACCAACCGATCCGCGTGACGCAACCGGGCGGATAGTGCTGATCGTGGCCGATCCGGTCGGCTATTTCGGGCAGGGGGCGGCAGTTACGGCGGCCCATTGGGGCCGGTGGGGTGTGGACACAGTGGATACGTATTCGCGAGTGATGGGTGATATTGCTTCGGTGAAGAAGACGGCGCTTGACCCATATGCGACTTTTCGCAGTCTGTACAGGCAGCACCGCCAATCCCAGATCGACGAGATCCGCAGTTCCAACGAACACACGGTTCCTGCCTGGTTTCCTGCCCCGCCGAAACCGGCGGCTACACAATGAGACACAAGCGAGCCTTACGGATGATTTCACGACTTTTTGCCTTGGTGGTCGCTCTCGGCCTACTGGCCGGACCTGTGCTGTACAAGCCGGCCGCGGCGCAGAGCCCGACCGAGGCCAGCGCGTTCATGCAGCAGACCGGCGATATGCTCGTGCAGATTGTGAACGGCTCCGGGTCGGACGCGCAGAAGGCGACGGAGCTTCGCAACGTCATTGATCGGCAGGTGGATGTGGACGGGATTGCGAAGTTCGTGCTCGGCCGGTTCTGGCGGGTGGCGACAGCCAGGCAGCAGGAGGAATATCTGAACCTGTTCAGGCGCGTCCTGGTAATCAGCGTCGATTCGAAGCTCGGCGAGTATAAGGGCGTGAGCTTCACGATGGGACGGACGACGCCGACAGAAGGTGGGCAGCTCGTCAATACCGTGATCAAACGGCCGAGCCAGGCGCCCGCGAATGTCGAGTGGCTGATCCAGGATGTAAAGGGATCGCCCAAGATCACTGACGTGGTGGCGGAGGGGACATCCCTGCGGCTCACTCAGCGGGCGGATTACGCGTCGTTTATTGTGCATAACAATGACAACATTCAGGCGTTGCTGGATGCGATGAAGAAGCAGGTCAGCGGGTAGCGGTGCATTGCAGGTTATCAGCCAGTCTCTACCGCCGGTCTCTCCGAAAACCGCTGGTTAGCGGAGTTCGCCCAGCTACGTATTTACCTCTTTCAGAACGATTGCAGCTCGACACCGCCGCTAACCCAGCACGCGTTGGAGCCCTGTGAAGCCTCTGCTCGCAATTTCGGCCATGCGGCGGATCGTATTGGTGGTCATCAATTTGATTATTGATTCCTCCCTACGATCTTTTTCCACGGCGCTTGCGGCAAGCTTTAGCGCCATTGGCCCATTTTTGCGATTGTGGCGCGCCGCGTGCAAATTTCAGTGTATTGGATGAGAGGGGCGGTGTAGAATCGCCGCTTCGCGAGTGGTGGGGTGGATAAGCGGCGTCGGCATTCGCGCTCATGGCGGCTTTAAGTCAGGCAAGGCATGGGGTTCTTCCCCGAAACCGTCTATCTACTGAGTCTTCTCACAAGCCTGTGCTGCACGGCACTGCTGTGGCGAGGCTATTGGCGCACCGGCCGCGTTTTGCTGATGTGCAGCGCCATTTGCTTCGTGTTCTTCAGCCTGAATAACGCCCTCCTGTTTGCCGGCGCGGTGATGCAGCCGCGGCTTGACCTGCCGCTGTTGCGGGCCGCAACGAGCCTGGCCGGTGTTACGGTTATGCTTTATGGCTTCATGTGGGAGATCAGATGATGTTCCCCCATGTGCTACCGTTTTTGGCGGGAGCTGTGACGCTAGGGTACGGGCTATGCGGGCTGGGATTTCTGCGTCTGTGGTCATCCTCGCGTGACCGGTTTTTTCTGGTTTTCGCGGTCGCCTTCTGGCTCCTGATGCTGCCGGCGTTTTCTGCCCTATGGGGGGTGCCGGAGGAGGACCGGGCGTGGGTCTATATTGCCCGTATCGCCGCCTACATGCTGATTTCGGCAGCGATTGTCGGGAAGAATCGTAGCCGGTTCAGAATTCGGCGCGGTGCAGCGGAGGCGTCAAGGGCCAACTAGCCCGGCCTTTGTGGCTTGCGGGTTTTCTGTGGTAGTGACCGAGAGATGCAACTCGCGGA
>JAFAHH010000175.1 GCA_019237355.1 Acetobacteraceae bacterium
CATCTTTATCCACGGCGTGAACCTGGAAGACCGACTTAGCGGTATCCAGGCCGATCATGGTAATATTCATCGCGGGCGGCTCCATTCTGTCGGTTCTCACGACCCGCACTGTGGCACGCCTGATGCCGCCGGGGCCGTCCACCCCATTTGCTTGATTTTTGCGTGCGCCGGGCAAAGGATTGCCCGGAGCGGACCCCGCCGTGGCCTTGGCCCGCAAGAAGGCCCAGAGCGCGGTGCTGGGCAAGAGCAATCGTAAGGCGGCCACGGCCTCCGCCGCTGGCATGGTGCCGATCATCCGGCAGATTGAGGCCACGGCGCTAGCAGCTACCACGCCGTTGCCGAGGCGCTGAACGCCCGTCGCGCACTTCCCACTAGCGTCGAACCTAGGAGGTTCACCATGGATAGGACCCAAATGGCGGAAGAAATCGATCACGACCGCCGCCGATTTTTCGGTGCTGCGGCTGCAACCATCGCTGCCGCCCAGTTTGGCATGGTCGGGTCAGCGGACGCACAAACCGGCGGGACAAAACCGACGCGCCTGCCTTCTATTAAGCCCGGGACGAACACCTCGTTCGCCTCGCTGAATCAAATCGATGCCGGGGCCCTCAATGTCGGACACGCCGAAGCCGGTCCCGCTGATGGTCCTGTGGTCATTCTTCTACACGGCTGGCCCTACGACATTCACAGCTACGTCGATGTGGCCCCTCTATTGGGGTCGGCAGGCTATCGGGCGATCGTTCCGTATCCGCGCGGCTATGGCACAACGCGATTTGCCTCAAGTGAGACGTTCCGGAATGGCCAGCAATCTGCATTAGCTGTCGACATCATCGCTTTGATGGACGCTCTCAGGATCGAGAAGGCGATCCTTGCTGGCTATGATTGGGGAGGCCGCACCGCCGACATCATTGCGGCGCTCTGGCCGGAGCGCTGCAACGCCTTGGTCTCAGTAAGCGGCTATTTGATCGGCAGCCCTGAAGCCAACAAGATACCTTGCCGCCAAAAGCTGAGCTCGAATGGTGGTATCAATATTACTTTGCCACCGAACGCGGCCGGGCCGGCTACGACAAATACCGGCACGACTTTGCGAAGCTCATTTGGCAGCTCGCTTCCCCGAAGTGGGCCTTCGATGACGCTACTTTTGATCGCACCGCTGCCGCATTCGATAACCCGGATCATGTTAGCATCGTCATCCATAACTATCGCTGGCGGCTCGGCTTGGCTGAAGGCGAGCCGAACTACGACGATCTGGAAAAACGACTCGCCCAATTCCCGGTCATCACCGTCCCTACAATTACGCTTGAAGGCGATGCCAATGGTGCACCACACCCGGATAGCCGCGCCTACGTCAACAAATTCTCGGCCAAATATGCGCACCGGATCATCAAGGGCGGCATAGGGCATAATCTGCCTCAAGAAGCTCCGCAGGCGTTTGCTGAAGCTGTTGTCGAGGTCGACGGGTACTGATCGGCCATCCCAACATGGCGATTCCACGCAAGCCGAAGCGGTAGGGAGTGTTGCAACCTTGCAAGATCCATCTATCCCGTGCCTCATCTCTCCGAGAAGGAGAACGATGCGCACACCAGCACGATCGTAGCGGCGGCCCCGGGTCTTGCGATCGAGCGGGCTGAAGCCGGGCGGCTCCGTCGCCTGCTGGCGGAGGATGGCGTACTGCACCGGGGAGAGGAGCCGGCCCCACTCCGCGTCCGTCTTCGTGACCTCGAAGCTCTCCGTAGTGGCAGCAGCACGAACGCCGATACCCCCCGAAGGCTCGCGTGACAATCAGCAGGGTGAGCGGGGACCCGATGGCCAAAATCATCCTGCGCGTCGTCATGTCCTGTCCTGTCCTCCAACGGCTGGTTCACGCTCTCGCGCCCGCCACGATGGCCGCCTCGACATCGGGCAGCTTGTCCTTGCCGAAGAAGATCTCGTCGCCCACGTAGAACGTCGGCGAACCGAAGGTGCCGCGATCGACCGAGCGCTGCGTGTTGGCGAGCAGCTCGTCTTTTACCTCCTGCGTCTGCGAAAGAGAAAGGATCGCATCGGCGTCTATATGTGATTCGGCGAGCGCGGCGCGCAGCACATCGGGGTCATCCAGCTTCTTCGGTTCGGCCCACATATGACGGAAAATCTCGTCCACGTAACGCTCGAAAATGCCAACCCTGCGTGCCGCCACCGCGCCGCGCATCAGCACCAGCGTGTTCACCGGAAAGAACGGATTCGGCTGGAAGCGCGTGATGCCGTAGCGCTGGATGAAACGTTTTGTCTCGAGCCGCTCGTATTCCGGCTTGTTGCGGATGCCGGCGAACGCCTCGGCGGGCGATCGGTTGCCTGTGAGTTTGAACACCCCGCCGAGCAGGACGGGAACATAGTCAAATCTGGCGCCAGTGCGGCGCTCGATCTCGGGAATCACGATGTGGCTTAGATAAGCGTTGGGGCTGCCGAAGTCGAAGTGGAACTCCACTTTGCTCATGGGATCACCATTTCTCGCCGAAAGGACGGATTTCAAGTTCGAAGGTCCACGCATCGCGCGGCTGCTGGTAGAGCTGCCAATATGCCTCCGCCACGGCTTCCGGCCGCATGAGGCGGTTCGGGTCGAGGTTGTGCAGCGCCTCCTCGCCCTCCCGCTCCTTGATGCGCTCGCGCACCCAGGCGGTGTTGACCCCAGCGTCGATCACGAGATGCGCGACATGTAGGTTCTTCGGGCCCAGCTCGCGAGCGGCACTTTGCGCCACCGCACGCAGGCCGAACTTGGCGGCGGCGAAGGCCGCGTAACCCACGCCACCGCGCAGGCTCGCTGTGGCGCCGGTGAAGAAAAGCGCGCCGCGTCCACGCGGCAGCATCAGCCGCGCTGCTTCCCGCCCGGCGAGGAAGCCAGCGTAGCACGCCATCTCCCAGACCTTGCGGAACACCCGCTCGGTCGTGTCCAGCAGCGGGAAATTGACGTTGGCGCCAATGTTGAAG
>JAFAHH010000373.1 GCA_019237355.1 Acetobacteraceae bacterium
CCTCCAAGGCAGGCTGAGGACCGCGGTCTCGGAGAGGAGGAGTCAACATGATCACGTCATTACGCAGGTCCACTCTCAGCCCTCCCGTCACCCGCCATTTCGAGTTCACTCGGCTTCAGCATCAATTGATCGCTCTTGCATATCAGGCTTTGATCCCGGCCGCCTCCCGCCCCCTGGAGCGGCCGCGGCCTCAACCCAGCCGCACTCAACCGGCCGCGATCCAGAGCCTCCCATCCAGGGCCGGGGGAGCTTGATCAGCCATGACCAACGACAATCTCCGTGTGGCGCTCTATGCCCGAGTCTCCGGGGACCAGCAGGAGAAGGAGGACACCATCGCCAGCCAGCTCGAGGCGGTCACGCAGCGACTCGCCGGTGACGGCTGGGAATGCGACCCCGAGCTGCGCTTCGTGGACGACGGCTACAGCGGGTACATCCTGGCCCGCCCGGGCCTCGAACGGCTCCGGGACCAGGCCGCCGCCGGTGTCATCGATCGCCTCTACGTCCTCGACCCTGATAGACTCTCGCGCAAGTACGCATATCAGGTTTTGATTCTCGAGGAACTCACCCGTTGCGGTGTTGACGTTGTCTTCCTGCGGAATCCTCCCGGTCACGGACCCGAGGAGAACCTGCTGCTGCAGGTCCAGGGCATGATCGCCGAATACGAGCGCGCCAAGATCATGGAGCGGTGCCGTCGGGGCAAGCAGTACGCCGCCCGCCGGGGCTCGGTCAACGTCCTCAGCGGCGCGCCCTACGGCTATCATTACATCGGCAAGCATGAGAGCGGAGGCGAGGCGCGTTATCAGGTCGTGGCCGAAGAGGCGCGGGTCGTGCGGAAGATCTTCGAGTGGTTCGGCCAGGAACGCTGCTCGATCGGCGAGGTCTGCCGACGTTTGCAACGCGACGGCATCCCCACGCGGACTGGCAAACCCGCCTGGGACCGCTCGGTGGTCTGGCTGATCCTCAAGAACCCCGCCTACAAGGGGACGGCGGCCTTCGGCAAGACGCGCGCGGGAGAGCTCAAGCCCCGGCGCCCGCGGCCCCAGCGCGGCCGCCCCGAGCAACCCAGGCGCCCGGTCTCCCGGGTCGATACACCTCCGGAAGATCAGATCTTCATTGATGTTCCCGGGCTGGTGAGTGAGGAACTCTTCGGGGCGGTGCAGGCCCAACTCGAGGAGAACCGGCGCCGGCGCCGGGACCGGCCCAAGGGCGGGCGTTACCTGCTCCAGGGCCTGGTCGTCTGCAAGCGCTGCGGCTATGGCTGCTACGGCAAGCCGACGAGCCGGGCCTCGGCCAAGGGCAAGGTCCCGTACGCCTACTACCGTTGTACGGGCTCGGACGCCTATCGCTTCGGCGGCCAGCGCCTGTGCTGGAATAAACAGATCCGCACCGACGTCCTGGACGCCGCCGTCTGGGAGGATGTGCGCCAGCTCTTGTCCGAGCCCGAGCGGATTCGCGCGGAATATGAGCGTCGCCTGCAGGGGACGGGGACCGACCCGGGCCACGAGGTGGAGCATCTTAGGAAGATGATCAGCAATGTAAAGAAACTGATCGCGAGATTGATCGATGCTTATGGCGACGGGTTGCTCGGCAAGTCGGAATTCGAGCCGAGGATCTTGGCGGCACGCGAGCGCCTGGCCAAATTGGAGGCTGAGTGCCGGCAGCGCATCGACGCGACCACCCAGGAGGCAGAGCTCCGGCTGGTGATCGGCCAGTTGGAGGAGTTCGCGCGGCGCGTTTCCGAGCAGTTGCAGGAGCCGGACTGGGCCACGCGGCGCGAAGTGATTCGGGCCTTGGTGAAAAAGGTCGAGATCGACGAACAGGAGGTCCGCATCGTGTATCGAGTCAGTCCGTCCCCTTTTGAACGGGGCCCCCAACACGGCTTTTCGCAACGTTGTTGGGGGCGTGATGGTCCCGCCTTGGGGGGTTCCTTCCGTGGTGGCGAACCAGGCGTGCTTCTCCAGGAAACCCGCTTTCAACCATTTCCCGAGCACTTGCCGGTCCATGGGGACGTGCATGAGGAGCCATTCGTGGCTGATCCGATCAAAGCACGCTTTGATGTCCCCTTCGAGGATCCATTCCGGACCGTGCCAATGGCTCAGCACGACATGGGTCTGTGCCAGGGCATCGGCGCAGCGGCGTTCTCGTCGAAAGCCATAGGAGTGGCCATCGGCGCGGGATTCCGCGATGGGATCGAGGCCCAGCAAGTCGAGTGCTTGCATGGCCCGGTCGGTCATCGTGGGAATCCCGAGGCCACGTCGCTGGCCGTTGCCCTTGGGGATGAAAACCCGGCGGAGCGGTTGCGGTTGGTAACCGTGCCGGCGCAGGGTGGCGAAAGCGGCCGACTTGGCTTCCGGCGTGTTCCAGAGGATTCCGTCCACGCCGGGAGTCTTCGCACCCGAGTTACTGACGACTCGCAAGATGGCCAGAGCCCGGCCACTGAACGAGTGCGTGAGCAGATAAACCAGAGCCTTGACTTTATTCCATCTGCCCTCCGCGACGGCCTTCACGATACGCGCCTGGAGCCGACGGGCCGTGCGCCAGACCTTCTTCCAGTCGATGGAATGCCAGTCGGGCGTCGGTCCGGGAGCCCCACCAGCAGGCATTTCTGCCGCCGTCATTTCTGCTTGTCTCCCTGAGTCGGTTGGCCAAGGTTCTCTCGTGACGGAACACCTGAGGGAAGTCAGCCCGCTTTCGCGGTGAGGGGCTGTTGTCCGTGGGCGGACGCACCCTCGATCCGATCCCTTACGGACCGGCATTCGCTTCCTCCCTCATCCCTCCTCCGCTGCCTCATCAGCGTCCTTTACAGTTCGCCTTCCCTCACGGGGAGGCAACGGGGTTACTTCGTTCATCTCCTCGATCCTTCCGGGG
>JAFAHH010000704.1 GCA_019237355.1 Acetobacteraceae bacterium
GCGCGCGTTCGCCCGAGCACCAGTTCACTGACGCGAAGCGTCGAAAGCTTACCGCTGGCGAAATCAGCCTGGCCGCGCAGCAAAAGGGCATCACCATCGACCGAGATCTGCTCGACTCTGGTCAACTGATCATGCAGCAAGCCTATCTGCGCCAAGCTATGGGCAGGACTGCCCGCTGGCTTGGTCCAACCTAGGTCGGAAACCGCAAGCACCGCATCGGTCAAGTCGGCAGCTACGTGCAGCTCACCCTCGCCGCCCCGGCGCTCAATGAGCTCGGCTTGAAGGCCGACCGCGCCAGCCGGGAGTATGCCGGTAACAAGTCCGGCTTGCGCTAATTGTTGTGCGGTTGGACGACCTTCAACCGTAACATGCTCGAGGACTTGGCCCGGCGGGCCGGCGCGAAAATCCATATCGGCCCCGATGCGCGCCGGGATCTGGGCGAGCCGGGCATCGCCTTTCAGCTTGAGCCCATCATTGCCAGCGACAAGATCGAATACGCCATCATCGATGTCGCTTCCTGCAATCCACTTGCTTAGATGAACCCCTTCCATATGGGTCTGCGTCTGAATGGAGATTGAATCGATCGTCACGTCTTCGTTCAGCGGAAGCCCGATCGAAAGCTTGGTCGAGATCGCACCCATGAGGTCTTGAAACTCAACCTTTTGCAGGCTGAGCAAGTGCAGGCGGGGATTACGCAGCAAGGTGATTGCGTCGGGCAAGGAACCAGTAATGTTTGCGTCGATGGCGCTGGTTTGCTGCTTTTGCATGAGGCCGGTTAGCCGCACTGTGCCATTCCGGATTTGCAATCCACCGGTGGAAGCGGTGCCCTCTTGGCGCTGGCGGCCCCCAAGGACCGCGATCTCCATCCGGTCGGGGTCGATGATGTTTAGCCGCGCCTGGCCATGCTCGATGGGTGGAACAGGCCGGAGCCAATGCACCGTAAGCTGGTCCGCCTCCACTGTTCCAGATACCGAGGCGAGATGAAGTTGGCTCAAGTTCTGAGGTGCTTCCAGCCCGATCTCGAGATGTGCGTTCCGGGCGCTCCCCCCTGTTATGTTTTCGGTTACCCAAGCGCGAGCGGCGGATGCAGCTTCCGCGGGCCAGAGATGCGGTAAATCGGCGAAGGCAACCGCATCCAGATCTAGGCGGGCTGCGGCGTGGAACTGATCCGGTGTTCGCGTGAGCATGCCGGTTGCCGTTACGGTGGAAACCGGCCCGCCTGGATGGCCCCGCACGGCAACCGTGAGGTTCCGCAGGGACGCACTCTGCAGCGTCCCCTCGATAGCTAGGCTCGCTTGGTTGATTTCAACCGGTGTGCCGCCGATCTTGGCTATCCCCGGGCCGGCCTGGAACTCGAGGCGCGCTCTCTCGAATGAGAGGCGGGCGCCGAATTCGGCTTCCGCTTCAGAGGCGATCGGCGCATCGACAGCCCCGAGCCTCGCCAAAGCCGGCACGGCGCGCGCGAGCCCCGCGGGCGAGATAGGGCTAAGTCGACCATGAAGCACGGTCTTTTCCGCGCCTGGGGATACTGTGGCATCGAGGGTGAAACGAACCGCCTGGTCCGCTAACGCGACAGATCCCTCCACGGTGCCGTGCACCGCCCCTTGCCGGCGCCGGAAAAGATTGATTTCGACCGGCGCTGTCTGCCAGGTGGCGTGCAGTTGCTCATCGCGCATACTTACTGTTGCGTTATGAACCCGAACCCGGCGAAGCTGGGCAACAAGCGAGCTTGGTTGCGCGTTGGTTTGGTTCTGATACGGCTGGGCAATATCGTGCAGAAGTTCTGATGCCGAGAGACCAGCCCTCTGATTGCTTTCGATGGGACCGGAAATCAGGTTTATTGCACCCTCGGCCGTTCGTACCAGCGGCAGGTGCGGGTCATCGAGCGTGACGGACCAGGGCCCGAGCCGGCCGAGCAATAACGCAGGTAGGGAGAGGGATATCTCCGCCCGCGGAAGATTGACGACAGTGGCGCCCGACCGATCGATTACCGCAATGGAGGTCACGCGGATATCGAGCGGACTGGCGCCACCCTGTCTGAATCCCTCCCAGGC
>JAFAHH010000650.1 GCA_019237355.1 Acetobacteraceae bacterium
GGCCGCGCGGGGTCAGGGTGATCGCCGCCCGCCGCCGGTCAATCTTGTCGCGCGCGCGCACGACAAGCCCCAAGTTGTCGAGCCGCTGGATGATACGGCTGAAATAACCTGGATCGAGTCCGAGCGACTCGCGCAGCGCCGCTCCGCCCGGCGCTCGAGCTGTGGCGATCTCATAGATCACGCGCGCTTCGGCCAGCGAGAATTGCTCGCCCAGATAGGTGTCCTGCAACGCCCCGATCAGCCGCGTGTAGAAGCGGTTGAACGCGCGGACCGCGTCGATGCGCTCGTCAAGGGCAGCCACGCCGACACGTTCGGCGCGATGCTTGACGGAGTCAAGTATGTGCTGTGGCCACCTCTGACCGGCAGCTTGTTACAAATATACGGCGCGGCGAAGAAACTTTGGGGCAGACGCCGCCCCGAAAAGAATTACGATCCAACAGCATCCCCCTGTCAGGGAGGGCTCGCCGATGCGAAAAATCACGCATTTGGCCGCGGCGATGGGCTTCCTCGCGGGAATGACGTTCAGCACGCCGGCGCATGCGCAGCTGCGCGGATTGCTCGGCGGGGTCTTCCACGGCTTCCGGGGCCTAGGGCATGGCCTCGCAGGTCTCACCCACGGCTTCGGCGGCCTCAGCCGAACATTCGGCGGGCATGCTTTCTACGGCCGCGGCTCCGGTGGCTACGGCTGGGGCGGTCGCAACTACGGCTGGGGCTGGGGCGGTCCCGGGTGGGGCTGGGGCGCAGCAGCCTCCGCTTGGCCCTACTACCCCGGCGCGTCCTGGGGAGCTTCCAATTCGAGCTACGCGGAGGCATACGGAGGCGGCGGACCTGGAGGGGAGGCGTACGGAGAGGCGTATGGATCTTCCTACGGAGGTCCTGACGGACCCGGCCCGTACGGAGACCCCGACCCCCCTGGTGGAGACTCTGGCCCGCCTGGTCCCTACGGAAACCCTGGCGGACCCGGACCGTACGGAGGCTCTTACGGACCGGGCTCCTATGGAAACCCTGGCGCGCCTAGCCCGTACGGAGGCCCTTACGGCCCCGGCCCCTACGGAAACTCGAACGGACCCGGCTCGTACGCACGTCCTTACGGGCCCGGTCCTTACGGATACCCTGAGGCATCCGGCCCCTACGGCAACCCGCCCGGCCCGTACGGAGGCGTAGGTCCTTACGGACCCGGCCCGTACGGATATGGCGGAGGGTAGCCCGATGTGGAGGAAGCAATGAGCGTGAAGGACGCAATCCTAAGCACCCAGCCCACCAGCTATTGGCCGCTGGACGATGCCACCGGTCCTTGTCACGACGAGTTGGGTCTGCACAGCGCCGTTATGCCGACACAGGGTGGGGTGACGCTCGCGGTGATTCCTTTCGGCCCAGGCCCAGCACAGGCTCCATATTTCGATGGCGAATTGGGAAGCGTTCTGACGATCGGCGACGATCCACGATATTCGCAGCCCTACAAGAACGCGCTGACGGTCGCCGCCTGGGTGTGTCCACTCACGCTTAACAACACTCACACTGCCGGAAGTAAGGATCAATTCGTCCATTACATCGAGAAGGCGGTCGGCGCCTCGACCGATACGGAATGGGCGTTGCGACTGTATAACGAAATCAACCCCACGCGGCATTCGCGTCTGTCCTTTTACACGTTCAATCTGAGCCCGCCTACAGGCGAAGACGAAGGCAACGGCTCCTACATGGAGTACGGCGTTTCTTCCAATGACCAGACACCGGTCGAAGTTGGCAAATGGGTGTTCGTGGTCGGCGAGGCCGAGCCCTGGTTCCCGCGGAACAACACAACCGGCTGCATTTTGTGGAAGCAGGACGTTCAAGCGCAGCGGGTCGATGCCGATAAGTATTTCACCTACGGGGTGCATCCCCAGCAGGGCCCGGGTCCGATCACGGTCGGCGGCATGCAGACGACCGGCTTCAAAGGGTCACTCGCGCACATCGCTATCTGGAACCGGCTGCTCTCTGCCGCCGAAATCGCATCGATCTGGACAGCGGGCGCAAGCGATCTAAGCAACACGCCAATGTACCATAGTTACACGTGACAGGTGTTTTGGCGGGACGCCTGAATCGCGATGATAAGCAGGCTGGGCGGGTCCAGGACCGCCTGAAAGGCGTCCATCGCTTCTGAGCAGCGCTGTTCAGAAGCAGACATTCGTCAGGGGCAGGAGCTGTGGCTGGCACGCGAACCGCAAGCCCAGGTGGCGGCGATGACGCAGCACTGGTACCTAGTTGGTAATCCTGAAAAGCGCCGGACGTGCTGATCGATCAAGGATTGCTGCGCGCGCG
>JAFAHH010000720.1 GCA_019237355.1 Acetobacteraceae bacterium
TGCGGCCCGCTGCAATACCACCAGACAAAACAGCGGGACACCAAGACTCCAGGGATGCTGGAAATAATAGAGGATGAAGGGCGGGTTGATCCGCGATCCGTTCAGTGCACACAGAATGCATGGCCAGAACAGCGTAAGCAAAGGCCAACCTCCGGCAAAGCAGACGGTGAGCGCAACAAACAGACCCGCTCGCCGGCCGCCAACCTGCTCGCCGACCCGCCAAAGGAGAAGAAACATGCATGGCCAGAGCGCCAAGGTCAGCAGGTCGATTGCTTGGTCGAGGCGGAGGCGCAGCAGACCGGTAACGATGGCGCCGGCCAAGTCGAACGCGTAATGATAGCGGAGCGGCAAGCTAGGATCGTAAAGATAACGGGGCGGATAAACCCCGTTTTGCAGGTGCGCGATGATCGCGTCGTGCCTGTTGAAATGGCCCTCGTCGTAGAAATTGGCCAACACGGTAGGCAGCACGATCGGCACGGTTGCGAGCGCCGCAATCCCCAATCGGCGCGTCAACCCCGCATGCGCGACCGAAAGGAAGGCTCCGAAACTCCGCCAACGGCACGCAATCCAGAGGTACCCGCCGGCACCGAGCGTGCTCCACGCTGCGGCCAATCCGAAGCTTAGTGACCCCGATGCGAGGGCGATAACGTGCGTCGGCAGTAAGCCAAGCACGATGGCGATCGCCGGGATCGTGCATAGCGGTCGCTCATCCGGGGGGAAAAGGGCCCCATTGAGGGCATATGCCAATATGCCGATCCCCGGCAAGGCGAACAGCAGAATCGGCAACAAGAGCGGTTGCGGGTTCTCGATCATCCTTGCGCGACTAAGCGTCTGCTGTGACGGGCACGGCAGGAACGCCTGGTCTCCGGTAAAAGACTCGGCGCACGATCAGGCAGAGCAGCGCAATCACCACGACTGGTTCAAGGGGCAGTGGTCCGAAATTGCACAGCAGGCTCACGCCGAACAGCACCAGCAGCAGGCTCTGCTCGCCCTTGCGCAGTCCACACGAGATCTGATCGCGTGCGAGGAAAGCGATCGGGATTGCGATCGCCGCCATGTCGTAGCCGAAAGCATAGGGTGTGGCGAGAAGTGCTGCCGCCGACAATGTCGCGGCCTTCAGCGCGTAGCGCGCCGGCGACCGCCAGACGAGCCACACGATGACGGCGCTGCCGATCGTCGTCACGCCTTGGGCAAGCCAGGCGAGCGCCGTACCGCCGTGAAGTACCCGGACCAGCCCGAAGACCGTCTGGAGGTATTGCCAATTGCTCCGCGGATCAAAGCCTGAATAGGCCCCGCTGGGGTCGACCGAAAGATTGAGACCTCCCTGGGCAAGAAGCTCTCTCGGGAACGCCTCCCACGGGCCAAGTCCGAACGCGACGATCGAGGCGACCGCGAGCAGCGCCGTCGCCGCAACGGCGCTGAGAAACGCGCGCCACTGCCCGGCTGCGACGAGCGCCACGGGGATCAATATCCCCCATTGCGGCTTGAAGGTCAGAAAACCGATGAACAGACCTGCCGCAACGGGAAAAGATTCAAGAAACAGCAGAGCCGCCCCCAGCAAGGCCGCCGTCAGAAACCCGGTGTATCCGGGAAGAACATTCCACACCGTAAATGGCGAGGCCAATGTCAGTGCAATCGCCGGTCGCCGGCGCACAATCAGAAGAACGACAGCAACCAATCCGAGCAGGGTCGCCAGGATCCAAGTCAAGAATGCGGTAACGTAGGGAAGGGTCGCAAGCGGGACCAGGATCAGGAAGAAGGAGGGGGGATACGGCCAGAGCCGGAACTGGACCTGCCCGGTCCCGATCAGCGCCTCCTGGATCTTAACGAATTCCGCCGGATTGTAGATTGCCGCAGTCGTTTCCCGGAGCGCCGCCAGACCACCCGAAAACAAATAGGCGAAGTTTTGGCGGAGCGGCCGGCCATTGCCGTCGAGTAACCAGATCCCGGTCTTGTACAGATAAAAGAATATCGCGGCGTAGCAAGCAGCAAGGGTATAGCCATAGGCCTCAAGCCGCCACCCGGCGAAGATTCCGAGAAGGCGGGGTGAGCTTTGAGCGGCCCGCGACCCCATCCGAGCTGTCTGCACGACCTGGGTCATAGCGATACTCGCTCTGCGCTTACGCCGCTTGAAGGCGGTTGGCGATTGCGCGTCGCAAGATCAGTCCCAGTAACGCCAGCATTATCGGCGTCCCGAGGGAACACGACCCGCGGTAAACAGGATCGGCAGACCAGCGGCGAATAAGAGCTTCACCAAAATTCCCCAGGGTTGTCTGCAATCACCCGTCATTCCCGCGAAAGAGGCTGCAGTCAAATGGGAAATCGTGGTCATTCCGGGGCGCGGACGATCTCGGTAC
>JAFAHH010000775.1 GCA_019237355.1 Acetobacteraceae bacterium
CAAGCCTGCCGAATTGGCATGTCTTCTCAGACGAGAAAAACCATGCCTCAATGATCGCAGGGATGCGGACCTCCACAGCGAAGCGTACCATCTTCCGCCACAACGATCCGGAGCACCTGGATCGGCTTCTGAGGGAATGCCCGGCCAGCACCCACAAATTTGTCGCCTTCGAGTCTGTTTATTCGATGGATGGCGACATCGCGCCCATCGAAGAGTTGGTGGAGGTCGCGGAACGGCACGGGGCCATCACCTATCTCGATGAGGTCCACGCGGTGGGGATGTACGGACCGTCGGGTGCAGGCGTGGCGGAGCGTGACGGCGTCGGCGGGCGGATCGATATTATTCAAGGTACTTTGGCCAAAGCGATTGGCACCCATGGCGGGTATATTGCGAGCACGGCGGCGATTACCGATTACATCCGCTCGCAAGCGGCCGGGTTTATCTTCACGACAGCATTGCCGCCGTGCATTATCGGCGCCGCGCTTGCTAGCGTCCGCCACCTCCGCAGAGCGCACGATCTGCGCGCGCGTCATATGGAGCGGGCCTCAACCTTTCGCCGGCGCCTTCAGACAGCCGGCCTGCCGGCAGGCGGCGCGCCCAGTCACATCGTCACCCTCCATATCGGAGACGCGGCAAAATGCTCGATGATGGCTCGCATTCTGCTGCATGAGCACAAAATCTACGTAACGCCTATCAATTATCCGACCGTTCCACGTGGAACCGAGCGCATTCGCCTCACGCCATCGCCGTTCCACACGGATGCGATGATGGACCAAGCCATTGAGAGCATGGCGGCTGTATTCAGCCAGGTAGTAGGTAGTCAGACCGGAGGGAAGGCATGAGCGCGATCGAAGACATCATCGCCCGTGAGATCCTAGACAGCCGCGGAAATCCAACGGTTGAAGTTGATGTCGTGCTCGATACCGGCGTCACGGGGCGTGCGGCGGTTCCCTCTGGCGCCTCCACCGGGGCCCATGAAGCGGTGGAGCTACGCGATCAAGAAGCGGGACGCTATGGCGGCAAAGGCGTGAAGAACGCGGTTGCCAACGTAGAAGGAGAGATTTTCGACGCACTGAGCGGGATGGACCCGACGGAGCAGATCAAGATCGACGACATTATGATCGATCTGGATGGCACCGCGAATAAATCGCGGCTTGGCGCAAACGCTATTTTAGGAGTCTCGTTGGCCGTTGCTAAGGCCGCAGCGGCAGACCTGGGCCTGCCGCTCTATCGTTATGTCGGCGGGGTGTACGCCCGGACAATGCCGGTGCCGATGATGAACATCGTGAATGGCGGCAAGCATGCCGACAATCCTATCGATATCCAGGAATTCATGATCCAACCGATATCCGCGGGTTCGATCGCCGATGCCATCCGCATGGGGGCGGAGATTTTTGCAACCCTCAAAAAAGAGCTGCATCAGGCGGGGCACAATACCAATGTGGGTGATGAAGGCGGCTTTGCCCCCAACCTGAAATCGGCTGAGGAAGCGCTCGGGTTCATGGCGCGGGCTTGCGAAAAAGCCGGGTATCGGCCGGGTGAAGACGTCACTTTTGCGTTCGACTGCGCCAGTACCGAATTTTATCGAAACGGACGCTACGAAATGGAAGGAGAAGGCAAATCGTTCGATTCAGAAGGAATGGTTCGGTATCTCGAGGAGCTGGTCAGCCGGTTTCCGATCGCCTCCATCGAGGATGGCTGCGCGGAGGACGACTGGGAGGGCTGGAAGGTTTTGACGGCGAGGTTGGGTCAGCGCGTGCAGCTTGTCGGCGATGATTTGTTCGTGACCAATCCAGAGCGCTTGCGGCGCGGCATCGAGGAAGGCTGCGCCAATGCGATTCTCGTCAAAGTGAACCAAATCGGGACCCTTTCGGAGACATTGGAGGCGGTGCAGCTCGCGCAACACGCCGGATATGCGGCGGTTATGAGCCATCGCTCGGGGGAGACTGAAGATGCGACCATCGCTGATCTGGCGGTGGCAACCAATTGCGGCCAGATCAAGACCGGCAGCCTCGCCCGTAGTGACCGGACGGCCAAGTACAACCAGTTAATCCGGATCGAAGCGACCCTCGGCCCGGCGGCGCGTTACGCGGGCCGGACCATCTTGCTGGGACCCTAGGACACGGATCGGCCCAGCCGGCGAGGCTTTTCCTAGAAGCGGGATGATTTGAGGTCAAGTCATCCCGCTCTAGGATCTTTGGTTCTGAGAGCACGATTCA
>JAFAHH010000864.1 GCA_019237355.1 Acetobacteraceae bacterium
CGGTTTCGCGGATCTGACTTTGGGCGAATGCGTAGCGCCGGTGCTGGAGGTGCTGCAACGCGTCGGCGGCGATCGGTTGCGCGGGATACGCAATTCGACGGCCTGGCATGAAAGCGCGGCCGTCCGATCGAGTCCGGTTGTGCCGCCGCCTGGCGTGTTGATGGACGCTTCGTTCCGGGAAGGCGTGCACCGTCTCGCGCCGTTCGGGCTCTCGCTCGACATTTGGGCCTATCACACGCAATTACCTGAGGTTCTGGACCTCGCTCAGGCTGTTCCGGCCGCAACGATCGTGATTGATCACGTCGGCGGTCCAATCGGCGTCGGCCCGTACGCCGGCAAGCGCGAAGAAGTGTTCCGCGCCTGGCGCGATGACATGGCCGCGCTCGCCGCGTGTCAAAACGTGTTCGTGAAGCTCGGCGGCCTCACGATGAAGGTCGGAGGCTTCGCTTTTCACGAGCGGGAAATGCCGCCCTCGTCCGAGGAGCTGGCCGTGGCGTTCCGTCCATACATTGAGACCTGCATCGATCTGTTCGGCTGCTCGCGCTGCATGCTCGAAAGCAACTTCCCGGTCGACAAGAACATGGTCGGCTATGCGGTGCTGTGGAACGCGTTCAAGCGCCTTGCATCGGGATGCTCCGACCCCGAACGAACGGCGCTGTTCAGCGGAACCGCGACGAAAGTTTACCGGCTGACCCGCGACCAAGAATAGGCATAGGGGAGAATTCAGTTGGCGGAGTTGGAGCGCCCGGCGCTGGAAGCCGAGACGATGCGGAAGCTGACGCTGCGCATCGTGCCCTTCTTGATGGTGTGCTACGTGGTTGCCTTCATCGACCGTGTGAACGCCGGGTTTGCAGCGCTCTCAATGAACCGCGATCTCGGGCTGACCTCGGCGCAATTTGGCCTGGGAGCGGGTGTTTTCTTCGTCGGCTATGTGCTTTGCGAGGTGCCGAGCAATCTCGCCATGGCGAAAGTGGGTGCCCGGTTATGGATCGCTCGCATCATGATTACTTGGGGGATCGTGTCCGCTGGGATGGCATTCGTCATAGGACCGATCTCGTTTATTGCTGGGCGCCTGCTTCTCGGCGCCGCGGAGGCGGGGTTCTTCCCGGGCGTCATCCTCTACATTTCCTACTGGTTTCCTGCGAAGTATCGCGGCCGTGTTGTCGCCCTGTTCAGCGTCGCGATCCCGCTCTCCAGCATGATCGGGTCGCCGATTTCCGGCGCCATCTTGGGTCTGAACGGCTTGATGGGCCTGCGCGGCTGGCAGTGGCTCTTTATTCTCGAAGCAGCGCCCGCCATCCTACTTGGATTCTGCTGCCTTGCGCTCCTTCCTAACGGACCCGCGCAAGCAAAATGGCTGAGCGAGCCCGAGCGCGACTGGCTGAGCAGCGAGATTGCGCAGGAAGCAAGACGGAAGCCGGCTCCAGCGCACCTGCCGCTAAAGGATGTTTTGTTCAATAAGAGCGTGCTTGTGCTTGCTCTCGCCTATGCCGGCACGGCGGGGATCAGCCAGGGTCTTTCGCTGTGGCAGCCGCAAATGATCAAATCCTTCGGGCTGACGAATGTGCAAGTCGGCCTGCTGAACGGCCTCCCTTTTGCGGTCGCTTCCGCGGCCATGCTCTACTGGGGCAGCCGCTCCGACCGAACTCGCGAGCGCGTTTGGCACACCGTTATTCCGGTTGCGTTGGCGGCGATCGGGCTTATCTGCGCATCGCTGACCGGGACGTCGGTCGCTCTGTTCCTTGTCACACTTTCGATGACCCTTGTCGGCACGTATGCGATGAAAGGCCCGTTTTGGGGGCTGTCAACGGAATGGCTCTCGGCAAGCGCGGCCGCTGGCGGAATCGCGATGATTAATTCGCTCGGCAGCCTTGCCTTGCGCCCTTTGTGGGCAATTTCCTGATCGGCGCGATCAGGGACGCAACCGGAAGCTTCGCCCTGGCCATGCTGCCGCTGGTTGCGCTGTGCGTCATCGGAATCGTTGCGATCCTTATTGTGGCGCGCCAACCAGGAAGCAGCGCAGTCGCACAAAGCACGTGAGGAGCCGCTAGCAATGTCGCGGTCGATGAGAAGCCTCTGCCGGAGCCGTCGCAACTTATTGCTGGGATGGCCTGCTGGCGCACTCTGTTTTGTTGCAGCCGGCTCGCGTGGGGATTCGGCCCGGGTAGAAATCCACGGCTCCTCCGGCGACTCCAAACAGGCCGTGCAGCTCACGCCGGAAGGAATCAACTTTCGGTCTGTTGAAGGCAAGCCTGGCGTCTATTCCGCCAACGTGGTTGGGAAGCCGAGCGTCCTCGGCGTTTACGTTGTTTGCGTCAAAATGGAAGGACGCAAGCAATCCGCCTCATACTCACCGGACGGACGCGCGACGACCGTCATAACCGGCAAAGTTCTTTATGGCTTAGGCGACCGAATCGCCCCCGAGTCAGCCAAGGTCTATGGACCGGGCTCTTTCTACTACACGCCGCCGAGCACGCCGCATTACCTCGTCGCGACGGAAGGCGAGGTCATTTACGAGGAAGCCGGAACTGGCCCATCGGCGTCAATTCCCGTGCCGTCAAGGTGAGGCTTTAATCCGACCGAAAGAAACAGTAATGCCGTACAACATCCTTATCACCGAGCCGACGCTGGCCAGAGCTGGGCTGGAGGTGCTGCAACGAGCTGATTGCCGAATCACGTTCATCGAAGGGCAGGATCGGGAAGCCGAGCAGGCGCGCATCCTCGCAAGCGAGCCGATAGACGCGATCATAGCGCGGGGAGTGCCTGTGAGGGGTGACGCCATTCGCTCCTGCAAGACGCTGAAGGCGATCTCTCGCCACGGCGTCGGATATAATCATGTCGATGTGAAGAGTGCGACAGAGTGCAATGTCGCTGTGCTGATTACGGTCGGCGCCAACGCCCAGTCGGTGGCGGAACTCGCGATTGGCATGATGGTCACGATCGGCCGAGGCCTGTTCTCGCACGACGCCACGATCCGGGCAGGCGGCTGGCTTGCGCCGGCGCCGGCGATCCAGCTCGGCGGGAGCACCCTCGGCATTGTCGGGATCGGCGCGGTCGGCCGCATCACGGCGCGCATCGCGCTGGCGATCGGCATGAGGGTAATTGCGTACGATCCTTACGTCGACCGCAGCCAAGTCATGCCCGAGGTCCAGATGATCGACCGGCTGGATTCTCTGCTCGACCAAGCCGACGTGCTCTCGCTGCACTGCCCGCAGACAGATGAAACAACTGGCATGATCGGCGCTGCCGAGATCGCGCGTATGCGCCCAGGGGTCATCCTCATCAACACGGCGCGCGGCCCGGTCGTTGACGAACCGGCCATGATCGCGGCGCTGCGGAGCGGGCACATAGTCGGAGCTGGTCTCGACACCTTCGATCCGGAGCCGCTGGCTTTCGCGTCACAGGCCAAAGCTGGTCCAAGCCGTGAGGATGACCGCGGCCGCCCTGGCCACCTTTGCCCTGGCTTTCGCGCTTGATCTGCCCCAGGGATTCTGGGCCGTCATCACGGCCCTAATCGTGACCCAGGGCAGCA
>JAFAHH010000954.1 GCA_019237355.1 Acetobacteraceae bacterium
TCTGCCAGCGCGAGCTGTGCCGTTACCGCATCGGCTAGTGACTCCGCCTTGCTAGACGGCAATTGCAATTTGTTTGCGGCAAGCAGGACTTTTTCGTGAACCGCCTTGATTTGCCTTGATGTTAGGATAGAAGTTCCGGAGTCAGCATTCTTTTTGAACATACTTCTGATAAGATCAGAAATCTTCCGCTGCAGGCCCGCTTTGATTGCGCCTTCGGCGATCTCCATCAGGAAGCCAAACACTTCATGCATGATGCTGAGCACCACGGGCGTAAGCACAATCCCAACCGGGTCCAAGCCGAAACCCAGGACATTGTCCCTCGACCGAGAAGTTTTCAACGCACGTTCGGGATTAGCGAAGTAGGCGGCGCTCGCGGCATGGAATATGAGAAGTTCCTCTGGCGCAGCTACGGCCACGACCTCACGCCCGATGTCGCGGATTATCGCTTGTTCGTCGGATGCTATCACGATGCCCCCTAAAGCAAGCCGGGGATTTCACGCGTCCGCCACGCGCGGCGCGCTATTAGCACTTTGCAACCGGGACAACAACAAATTATTTCGAGTCTAGCGTATTAACCCCATCAACGGACTCGAAGGATCAGCCCCCATACGCCGCGGCATGCGGCCAGCCAGATGGGCCAGCCGTCCCGCCTCGACCGCATGGCGCATCGCGCGCGCCATCCTGACAGGGTCACGCGCTTGGGCGATTGCCGAGTTGATCAGCACCGCATCGCAGCCGATTTCCATGGCGATCACCGCGTCCGAAGCCGTGCCTACCCCGGCATCGATCAGCAACGGCACCTTCGCTTGCTCGATCATCATCGAGATCATGGCCGGGTTCTGCACCCCGAGCCCCGAGCCGATCGGTGCGCCTAGGGGCATAATGGCGACACAGCCCATTTCCTCGAGCCGCTTGGCTGCGACCGGGTCGTCGGCGCAGTAAACCATAACCTCGAAGCCATCCCGGATCAGCGCCTCCGCGGCCTCGAATGTGGCAGGCATATCGGGATAGAGGGTCGGCGGAGGCCCGAGCACCTCCAGCTTCACCAAGTTCCAACCGCCGGCTTCCCGCGCTAAGCGCAACGTCCGCACCGCCTCCTTCGCCGTATGGCAGCCGGCCGTGTTTGGAAGGTAGGTGTAACGATTAGGATCCACATAGTCCTGCAGCATCGGCGCCTTCGGGTCAGATAAATTGACCCGGCGCACAGCGACCGTAACCATCTCCGCTCCGCTCGCCTCGATCGCGGCGGCAGTCTCCTCGAAATCCTTGTATTTGCCCGTGCCTACAACCAGGCGCGAGCGGAAATGGCGGCCGGCAACCGTCCAGCCTTCATCGATGAGAATGGGAACATCCATGTCAGCCTCCGCCGATAAAATAAACAATTTCCAATGAATCTCCGTCGGCCAGTGAAGTAACAGTATAGGTGGAGCGCGGAACGATCTCCTCGTTGCGCTCCACCGCCACTTTGCGGGTTTCCAGCCCGAGATTCGCGAGCAGCCCGGCGACCGTCACTGGCGCGTCGAAATGCCGGCTTTCACCGTTCAGGATCAGGGTCAGCGATTTCTGCATAGCCCAAGTATGGGGCCGCGTGCGGCTGTGGGCAAGCAAGCCTCCCCTAGCTAAAAACCCGGCCAAGGAAGCGCAGCCCTGCCTCGAGCCCGGCCGGGTCCAGCCAATGCCCAATCCCGGGGAGCAACAAGGTTTCCACCGGAATTCCGGCCTTTCGTAGCGCCCGCTCCGCCTCCCGCGAGCGGAATGCCGGCACCACGTCGTCCGCCTCGCCATGCACCAGCAGCACCGGTGCGCGGTTCCGTAATTCGGCCTCCAGTGCCTCTGGGGCAAGCAGCGCACCCGAATAGGCCAGGATCCCGCGCGGCGGTACATCTCGGCGAAGTCCCGTGAACAAGGCCGTCATTGCCCCTTGGCTAAAGCCGACCAGGGCATACGCATCGGGCGAAAGCGAGAGCCGCGCCAGCTCGGCATCCAGGAAGCGGTCGAGATGCCCGGCCGCGACTCGAACCCCAGCCGACAACTTGGCCGGGTTGCGATCGGCGATGCTGAACCACTGCCGCCCCATTGGCGCGGTATCATGCGGTTCCGGAGCATCCGGAGCGGCGAATACGGCACGTGGCAAGCGCCATGCCCAAGCGGGAGCGAGCCCGATCAGATCAGCCCCGTTCGCCCCGACGCCATGGCAAATCACGACCAATTGCGCCGGGGGTCCTTTCGATGCTGGTCCCCAATCCGGCCCGTTCAATCCCATTGTGCTCCCTTTACGTTACACCCTGGCTTATGTGGGGCTGAACCCAATGTTGACCACCACGCGCTTCGCCCCAAGCCCAACGGGATATTTGCATCTCGGCCATGCTTATGCCGCTTTGCTCGCCTGGCGGCAGGCGCGGGAATCTGGCGGCCGGTTCGTTCTGAGGCTGGAGGACATAGACCCTTCCCGATGCCGCCCGGAATATGCTGAGGCGATTCTCGAAGACCTCGCCTGGCTAGGGCTTGATTGGGACGGCCCGGTCCGGGTCCAATCGGAGCACCTCGACGAGTACCGGGCGGCCCTGGATGGGCTCGCCGCACGGGGACTGGTGTATCCTTGCTTTTGCACGCGCGCCATCATCCGGCGCGAGGTGGCCCAAGCCGCCGAGGCCCACGATCCCGATGGCGCTCCGCTTTATCCAGGCACCTGCCGGCATTTGCCGGAGAGCGCGCGCCGGGCACGTACGCGCGCGGGGGAGCCCTATGCGCTGCGGTTGGATATGGCCCGGGCGCTGGCCTCTGTGTCCGGGCCGCTTACCTGCATAGAGGCAGGGGGCCGGCGATTTTGCCGGCCGGAGCGCTTTGGCGATGTTGTGCTTGCCCGCAAACAAACGCCGAGCAGCTATCATCTCTGCGTCACGCATGATGACGCGGTGCAGGGAATTACATTGGTTACGCGGGGAATGGATCTGCAGCCTGCCACGGATCTGCATCGTCTGTTACAATCGCTGATGCGCTGGCCGGAACCTGCCTATGCCCATCACCGCTTAGTCACCAACCCAGCCGGCAAGCGGCTCTCGAAACGGGATGGGGCCGTGAGCCTACGCGAGTTGCGCGCCCTGGGATATTCCCCTGCAGGGGTGCGCGCTTTGGCGCTTCCGGATTAGGCGCGAGATCCTACTTATGGATACACCGCCACGCGGCCCGAAGCGCTTAGGCGCAGCCGGACGGTCCGGGCCAGAATAGCCGGAATTTTAAGGTCCTGGTGATGAACTCCGGATCGAAAGTATCGCCTTTACCGTGCCGCTCCGGCACGTATATCGGAGTTCGGGTATCACTTACCCCCATTATAGAGCCGAATCCCTTGACCGCGGACGCGATCCAGGCGACGGGCTTGCTGCCCCAGGGCTGGAGAATGCAGCTTTGGATGAGCTCGCGATCCAAGGCAACACATGCCAGGATGATCCCGTCATTGTTCCGCAGCCGGTCCTCACCGCCGCTCAGTGCCAACAAGGTTGCTCAGCTCCTGCGGAAATTCACGTTCAGCGGCCTGCCGACTATTGAGGCCGAAGAGGACGGCCTCCGATACTACATCAATGAGTTCTGGACCTCGGGGCAGCGCCAGGGGCACTCACTTCACGAAATCAGCTATCGGGCCTGCTTCAAGCCCCAACTCCCGGATTTTTTCATCTCCAGGCTGTGTGAGCGAGGTGACGCTGTTTACGACCCTTTTTCCGGCAGGGGCACCACCGCAGTACAGGCGGCGCTCTCGGGAAGACGGCCCCTTAAGAGAACTTCTTCGGCCGTTTGGAGGAGTTCAAGCGAATCGCCATGCGGAGCGACAAGACAGACCAGAGCTTCGCCGCCATGATCCACCTTGCGGCTGCCGTGATCGGATCACGATGAATGTATCTCAACAGGCCCTAGAGCACCATGGCTTCAGGCCGAAGTCAGCATGCTCCAGCAATGTTTTTGGCAACCAACTTGCGGCTTTCCCAAGACTCCGCCCCTAGCCATCGCGCTCTAGGCATGGGACTTTTGGGAAGGCTATCCGCCGCTTCAGCCAGCCACGCTGAGGCTGCTTTAGCGCCGCTTTCCCTGAGCCGGGTCAGAAAAGCTGGGGTCGTATTAAGCATGCTCTCACGTGCTAGGCCTACCAAGGAATCGGTCGCTGTGATCCGATGTAATCGCAACCGGTTTAGTTTACGGCACATTGCAGAGGCAAACAAACCCGCTTGTTTACACCCCGCCCGTAGCGCCTCCAGAGCTTCGATCTCGCGCTGCAGTGACGCATTAAATGCCAGGATGCTCGCCCTTCGCGAGATGTCGGCTGATGATTGCGGTACAGTTTCGCTCTCGGCCGGCATAATCTGAACAAGCAGGATCTCTCTTGCTACTGTCTCCATCGCAAGTTGGCGTAGCGGGGGATTAGCAGAAAATCCTCCATCCCAATACGCTTCCCCATCGATCTCGACCGCCTGGTGCAGCATCGGCAAGCAGCAAGAGGCGAGTACGACATCCACTGTGATTTCGTCTTCCCGAAACAGACGCAGCTGTCCATCCTTTACGCGCGTTGTGGCAATCAACAGCCCGACCGGACGAACAGCGCGAAGCCGGTCGAAGTCTATTTCCTTCAGCAGGAGGTCGCGGAGAGGGTCAAGGCCCAGGGGATTGAATTGATACGGTGAGACAGCATGGGCGGAGGCTTGGAGGGCCGCCATTACTGTCCCCCACAGGCCGAAGTTCCACGAGCTCACAGGTGCTAGCTTGCTGAGGCTGGTCCAGAAATGCTCGAGCCGGTGGCGGGCGCCGAGGCGACCACCTTCCGCAAGCCCGCTTGCTAGAAGTACGGCATTGAGCGCGCCCGCACTGGTTCCGCTGATTATATCGAGATCTAGCTGATCGTCCTCGATCAGTCTATCGAGCACGCCCCAAGTGAAGGCCCCGAACGAAGCACCGCCTTGCAACGCAAGCGACACCTGCCGGTGCGCAGAGTTTTTCGAAAAACGGCCAAATAGTCGGCCCGGCCCTCCGGAGGCGCTCACACGCTCCAACCCCGACGGGAGGTGCGCCGGTCGTCCTCTGATCATTTGGGTGTCTGGATAGTAGGCCATTGGGGTTCCATCCTCACAAAACCACTTTTGCTATTGCATATAGCGGTCATTATGACCATAAAGTCAAGAAGGAAAATCGGGGGTGGTTAGGAATGTCGGCATGCGAATTGCTAACACGACAATGCAAGAAGCGAACTTACAATGACTAAGGTAAACCTACATCGTAATGAAAAAAGCGACTGATCTTCTTGCAACACGGCTCACCCGGCCGGACCGGGCCATCCGGGAAAATCAGCTTTGTGCGGGCTGTACCTCCTCTATGGGCCTCGAATTCCAGGGTTACCAGAAAGGGCCCGCAGAACGTGATCGCTTGAGGCGGAATCGTCTAGATGCTCGCAAAAGCAAAGTCCACACCGCTTGCCGTCCCGGATGGAAGCACCGTAGTCTCGTTTCAGACCAGCGTAGACATCTGGAGCCACAGGCCACTATCGCAGCCACTCGCGCTGGGCTCGAGACAGTAGGGTGCAGGCGAGATTTCAAGTAATTGGCACATGGCGCGGCCGCCATCACATTTCGGGTCCATCGCGTCTGCTCGCCCGGGCCGCTCGGGAGGGCCCCACGACCTCAGCTCCGGCCAACTCATTGGGAGAATTGTCCGCCCGCTCTTGGTGCCGACCGGACGCAGTGGGCGGGTAGGCAGCGCTGCGGGAAGCACCGGGACGGCGGCCCTCACGAGCTTGCTCTGAGAGTCCGCGCCGGCGCACCCACCCGGCGGCGAGCAGTGCGCCGGAGAGGCCCAGGCCGGCCAGCGGAAGCAGCAGCGGCGAACACGAGCCGGGGTCGCTAGCCATGACGCCGGCCGCGGCGATGGCCAATAGCAGCTCCGGGATCCCCGAGTCGCGGCGTCCTCCGCCGTAGCTAGACGCCACCTCGCCTCCGCGCTTGGGTGTGCGAACAAAGGCCGAGGGACGGCCCAGCAGCCCTTCAGCCACGGCTCGGCAGTTCGCGACCAATAGGCCTGCGTTCAGGCAAAAAACCAACGGGAGCAGCACGAGCGCAGGCCCGACCCCGGTCGCCTCGGTCCGCAGGCCGGCGGCGACCAAGGCCGCGCTCGTAGCCGCCAGGCCGAGCGTGCCCGTCGCGATGCCCACGGCGGCGACGGCACCGCCGATCCCCAGGCCACCGTCCGTTGCCGCAAGGCCAATCGTTCCTGCCAAGACCAGGGCTGTCACCGGCCAGGTCGCGACGCTTCCGATCATCACCGTCGCGGCGAGCTTTGCGCGGAAGGTTAGGTCCCCGCGCCAGATCGCGAGGCAGAGTTTCCGGGCGCACTGTGCATAACCCTTGGTCCACCGGGATTGCTGGCCCCGCCATGCTGTAAGCGTCGCCGGTAACTCCCCCGGGACCACAATCTCCGGGCGAAAAGCCGCACGCCATCCGGCAAGGTGCGCCCGAACGGAGAGGTCCAGGTCCTCCGTAAGGGTCTCGTGCTGCCATCCCCCGGCATCGGCGATCGCGTCGCGCCGCCACACGCCGCAGGTCCCGTTAAACGGCAACACGAGCCCGTAGGCGTCGCGGGCCGCCTGCTCGACCACGAAGTGGGCGTCCAACACCAGGGCCTGGGTTCGCGTGAGCAGATTGTCGCGCCGGTTAAGGTGTCCCCAGCGCGCCTGGACGAAACCGAGGCCGCTATCGGCCAGCAGCGTGGCCATGCACTCGCGGAGGAACGAGGGCGGCGGAACGAAGTCGGCGTCCAGCACGGCCACGAAAGAGGCGCTGGTCCGCGCGAGCCCCGCGGCGAGGGCGCCCGCCTTGTAGCCTCGCCGGTCCTGGCGGTGGATCAAGCGAATGTCCAGACCCTGCGCGGCTAGGCGGCGCACCTCGGCACGGGCCAGGTCGGTCGTATCATCGGTGCTGTCATCGAGGATTTGGATCTGCAGCCGGTCGCGCGGCCAGTCCAGGCCACCCGCAGCGGCGATGGCGCGCCGAACGACCAGGCGTTCGTTATAGGCGGGGATTTGCACGCAGACCGCCGGGAGCGATCCGTCGTCGGATTGGGCGGCACGCGGCCGCCGGATGGGGCGCGCGGACAGGGCGCACATGATGAGCAGATTCGCCGGGAAGACAGCCAACACGCAGAGGCCGGCGACGAGAGCGGCGTGAAGCAAGGGGCTCATGCTGGCCGGGTCCTGCCCGGGCGCGCCGCCGAGAGCCACCCGCGCATCGCTGCTAAGGCCAACAAGCTCACGCCCGCGCCCAGCCTAGCCAGGGCCGAGTCGCGGTGCGCCCGAGTGTTGGAGGGAATGGGGCGCACGCGCTTGCCTTGCTGCAGGTGGGGGAGAGCCAGATGGAATGACAAAGCCGCTTCTCGAGTTGACATCCGAGCCTTTATGGAAGGACGAAGCGAAGGTCGGCCGCACCTGAACGGGCTGATCGGGTGGCTTGGAACCATGAAATGGATTGCGTCGTGTTGGAAGATCGATCGCCTCGCCGGCAGCAGCTCCCCGTTTTGGGGCCTTGAGGGGTTCCATCATGGTGGCACGCGATTTGTAAGCGCCCCGCGCCGCATCGTTCAGGGCGGCGACATGAGTGGTGTGCGATCGAGGCCTCGCTCGTAGGAACCGTATTGCTCCGACTGGAGCGGACGAGACAGTTGCGTACCGGCCCTTACGGCACCACTGCAAAAAACAAGAAGGCGGCCAGGATCACTAGGTGCACAATCCCCTGCAGCACCGTCGTGCGCCCCGTTCCCAAAGTAACCACCCCGACCAGCAACGTGAGCGCCAGCAGCACCTCCTGGCTTGCGCCCAGTCCAAGGGCGAGCGGCTGACCAATAATGATGGAAACGACTGCAACAGCAGGTATTGTCAGCCCGATGCTCGCAAGCGCCGAGCCCAACGCCAGGTTCATGCTGGTCTGCAAGCGGTTGAGGTGGGCCGCCCGTATGGCTGCCAGCGACTCGGGCAGCAGTACCAGAGCCGCAATGATGATCCCCACAACGGCTTTCGGCGCTCCGAACCGCGCAACGCCGGCCTCCACCGTCGGAGTAAGTGCCTTGGCGAGCCCCACCACAGCGACAAGCGAAACCACCAGCAGTACCAGGCTTACGAGGGCAGCGCCGCCCGAGGGCGGGGGCGCGTGCGCTTCCTCATCGGGAACATCTGGCAGAAAATAGTCCCGGTGGCGGACGGTCTGCACAAATACGAACGCGCCATAGAGCGCCAGCGAGACCACCCCCGCGAACAGGAGCTGCGAGGTGGTGAAGACCGGGCCGGCGGTGCTCGTTGTGAAATTCGGCAAGACGAGAGTAAGCGTGACCAGGGCAGCCAGAACCGCGAGCGCGGCGCAGGCGCCTTGCGCCTGGAACCCCTGTTCGTAGTGCCGGGCCCCGCCGAGAAGAAGGCATAACCCCACCAGGCCGTTACAGATGAGCATAACCGCCGCGAACACCGTATCGCGCGCCAGGCCCGACTTATCGGCGCCGGCTCCCACCATTACCGAGACAATCAACGCCACTTCGATCACCGTGACCGCGATCGCGAGCACCAAGGTGCCGAACGGCTCGCCCACCCGGTGAGCCACTACCTCCGCATGATACACGGCCGCGAATACCGTAAGTATAAGGATGGCCCCAGCAGCCACCGCGATAACGCCGCCCGTTCCGGCAAGCGCGGCCGCGGCGAGTATCACCCAAGCCAGCGGAGGCCAGGTCCAAGCCCACCAGGGTGTCGGTGCCGGTGTTGCCGCTGCCGTGGTCATGCGGTCCTCCTCCGTATATTCTGACGAGAAGCACACTTTGCGCTACGCCGCTTGCGTCGGGCGATCCTCCGCAGGATTGCATCCTTCCAGCCCGTTTAACCGCGCGGGTCGGCGCAGCCGGTCACGGCTGGAGCCTGAGGACTTCAGGTCGAAGCCATCATCTCTAGCGTTTTCGGCTTGAGAGCCGATTGCCGCTTTCCGACGACTCCGCGTCAAGCCATCGTGCCTATTCTGGCGAAAGTCTGAGATTGACGAGCAACCTTCGGTTCTGTTCATGCCGTGGACCGCTCCGCCCCTCCTAACGGGCCTTCCGATCGCCTGGCCCTCATCATAACGGGGCTACGCGGGGTGCTGGCCACGCATAGGGTGAAGGACCGGTCGGCGGTACCGTTGATTTTTCTGGGCTGGGCGCGGCTGGGCCGCCTACCTTCTCGGTTTCAGGCGCTGGTGGGCGGCGATAGCGCGGGCCGGCTTCCGCCGGGCCGGCCCGAGGCGTGCGGGCTGCGTCGCCCGTCTGCCTGACCTGTCTCAGCCGTATCGGCTCCCGGGTGGGTTCGGCTGAGGCTGATCCGGCTGGCGACGGGGCGCGGTCTATCGCGGGCGGGTGCAGCATTCGCTGCGGACCCGGAGATGCCGGCCCTCCTGGCGAAAGTGCCGCAAGCGGGACAGGTCCTGCCCCCGCTGTGCCGTATGCTGGGGACCCCACTGGGTCCGGAGCTGGGTGGACGCCGCGCAGGCGGTCCGCATAAGGGGCTCGTAGCGTAGATTATGACGGGCAGCCGGGTGCGTCCGCGACCCGGATTTTCCAGCCCCTCGCCCGCCGGGTCGAGGCCCGGGACAGGCTTAAAGGCGTCGCCCGCTGCGCCGTGGTGGCCCGGGCCGCCGGGAGCTGGCGATCCTGCGGAGGCGTCGCGGCCTCATTATCCGCGCGCAGAGGGGATCGGCAGACGCATGCGGGCAGACCCATCCCCGGCCTTTGAGGACGGGCCCCCGCCGAGTCGGTTCGCCGCCGCCTCCACTACCGCCCGATCAGATCTAGCGCACATCCAATCGCATCAAGTTCCATCCGCAACTCGGTCGGAATAGCCCGCGGGAGGCGCCTTAGGAACGGCGTTTTCGTTTTGGGCACAGGAATCCCCTCTATCCCGCCTGACTCTCCGAGCCTGAAACCCCTCGTTGAGCAGAAGTTACGGGACTACGCCCGCTGACTCTCCTCCTCCACCTCAGAGAGCGGCACCGGAAGGTAGCGGACGAAATCCTTGGGCACGACCTGCCAGACCGCCGCCAGGGTGCGGTCCCAGTCGTGGAGCAAACGCTCGGCGTAGCGGCTGTTGGTTTCAGCCACATGGGCGGCAATCAGATCCCGCAGCACATTCTCCCAATGCGCGGAAGCAATTCGCTGCCAAAGCAAAGTATCGGGATTGACCCGGCGCTCGAACAGATTGCCTGGGTCGTATACGAACGCCATGCCGCCCGTGAAACCCGCGCCGAAATTATCCCCGATTTCGCCGAGGATCGCGACCGTGCCGCCGGTCATGTATTCGCAGCCGTTGGAGCCGCAACCCTCCACCACGGCTTCCGCCCCGGAGTTACGCACTGCAAACCGCTCCCCTGCCTGCCCGGCCGCGAATAGCCGGCCCGAGGTGGCCCCATAAAGCACGGTATTGCCGATAATCGTGTGGTCCTGGCTCGGCAAGGTGAAGGAAGGCGGCGGGCGCACCACGATTGTCGCGCCAGATAGGCCCTTACCAACGTAATCATTACCGTCCCCCAGCACTTCGAGCTTGAGCCCTTGCACCGCGAATGCCCCGAGCGACTGCCCAGCCGATCCGCGGAGCCGAACCGTAAGATGACCCGGCGGCAGCCCGGCCATCCCGAAGCGCCGCACGATGCACGAGCTGATTTTCGTGCCGACCGCCCGGTGCGTGTTGCGAACGGAATACTGCAACTGCATCTTTTCGCGGCGATCAAACAGCGGACGCGCATCCTTGATCATTTGCGCGTCCAGCGTCTCCGGCACTTCGTTCCGGCCTTCAACCGTGCAATAGCGCGCGTGAGGCCCAGGATCGGCTTGGGCAAGCAACGGGTTGAGGTCGAGATCATCGAGGAATTCGGATCCCCGGCTTACCTGGTGCAACAGATCGGTGCGGCCAATCACCTGATCCAGGCTCCGCATCCCAAGTGAGGCCAGGATGTTGCGCACATCTTCGGCAATGAAGGAGAAGAGGTTGATTACCTTCTCCGGCGTACCTTCAAACTTTGCGCGCAGCTTTTCATCCTGGGTGCAGACGCCGACCGGGCAGGTATTGGAATGACACTGCCGCACCATGATGCAGCCCATCGCGACCAAGCTGGCGGTGCCGATCCCAAATTCCTCGGCGCCTAGCATGGCTGCAATCACCACGTCGCGCCCGGTTTTGATGCCGCCATCGGTGCGCAGTTTCACGCGATGACGCAGCCTGTTCAGCATGAGCACCTGATGCGATTCCGACAGGCCCATCTCCCACGGAATCCCAGCGTATTTAACGGAACTCTGCGGGGAAGCGCCCGTACCGCCCACATGGCCGGAAATCAGGATCGCATCCGCCTTTGCCTTGGCCACCCCGGCCGCAATCGTGCCGATCCCGCTCCGGGCGACAAGCTTTACGCAAACCGTTGCATCTGGATTGATCTGCTTGAGGTCGTAGATGAGCTGAGCAAGATCTTCGATGGAATAAATATCGTGATGCGGCGGTGGGCTGATCAGCATTACGCCGGGTGTCGAATGGCGTAGCCGGGCAATCAGCTCGCTTACCTTGAAGCCCGGGAGCTGCCCGCCTTCACCGGGCTTGGCGCCCTGGGCGATCTTGATCTCGATCTCGCGGCAATTGTTCAAATACTCGGCCGTAACGCCGAACCGCCCCGAAGCGATCTGCTTGATGGCCGAGGAAGCGTTATCGCCGTTCTCGCGCGGCCGCGACCGGACCGGATCTTCACCGCCTTCTCCACTATCGCTGCGTGCGCCGATCCGATTCATCGCAATGGATAAGGTCTCGTGCGCTTCGGGCGAAAGCGCCCCCAAGGAAATGCCTGGAGCGACGAGGCGCTTGCGGATTTCGGTAATGCTCTCCACCTCGTCCAGCGAAATTGGCTTGCAGAGATCGAGGCGGAAATCGAGCAGGTCGCGCAAGGCGATCGGGGGGAGCCGCCGCACCGCTTCCGCATATCGGCGATAAGTAGCGTAGCTGTCGGTCGCCACCGCGGTTTGCAGCACGTGAATAAGGCTGCCGTCGAAAGCATGCGCCTCACCTCGGCGCCGAAGCTTGTAGAAGCCGCCAACTGGCAGGTTGACCACATCGGCATCCCAGGCGGCTTCATGCAGGGCGAGCACCTTGCGGGCGATCCCGGCAAGCCCGATGCCGGAGATTCGTGACTGCATGCCTGGGAAGTATTCGGCAACCAGCGCGCGGGAGAGACCGATTGCCTCGAAATTGCAGCCACCCCGATAAGAGGAGATCACGCTAATGCCCATCTTGGACATTACTTTCAGCAACCCCTTATCGACCGCCTTTTTATAGCGCTGCACGGCCGCTTTTAGGCTGATCTGGCCGAAAAGGCTCCGGCGATGCCGATCCGCGATGGATTCCTGTGCAAGATACGCGTTCACCGTGGTGGCCCCAACGCCAATGAGCACTGAGAAGTAATGCACATCGATACACTCGGCCGAGCGCACATTGAGGCTGGTGAATGTACGCAATGAGTGACGGATCAGGTGCGTGTGCACACCACCGGTTGCCAAGATCATCGGAATGGCGGCCCGTTCTGGGCCAAAGTTTTCGTCCGTAAGGATTATATGCGTGGCGCCGGCGCGCACACCCTCCTCGGATTCCCGGCGGATACGATCGAGCGCCGCCCGCAACCCGGCCTCGCCTTCGGTTACAGGAAAGGTGCAGTCCACGATGCAAGCCGAGTCGCCCATATACTCGCGCATCGCGAGGAACTCGGCATTGGAAAGAACTGGGCTTTCGAGCTGCAGCAAGTCGCACTGGCTCGAATCTTCATCCAGAACATTGCCAAGATTCCCAAGCCGCGTCTTTAGCGTCATGACCCGGGTTTCGCGCAGACTGTCGATCGGCGGGTTGGTTACCTGGCTAAACATCTGGCGGAAATAATGGTGCAGCCCACGGTAGCGGTCTGAGAGCACCGCAAGAGGGGTGTCGTCCCCCATGCTCCCCACCGCCTCCTGCCCCTCCTCGACCATCGGGTGCAGGATCATTTCCAGCTCTTCGAGCGTCATGCCCATGGCGAGCTGCCGTCGCCGGAGCGCCTCGCCTTCGTACTGCACCGGCTCAGGCGAGTCGGTCTTCACGACGCTATCGATTTCGATGATCCGCTGCGTCCATTTGCTGAAAGGCTGGCGCGCGGAGAGCAGGTCCTTCACTTGCTGATCGTGATAGAAGCGCGCCTCCTCCAGATCGACAGCGATCGTCTGGCCCGGTCCCACCCGGCCACGTTCCACAATATTGCCCGGATCAACCTTGACCATGCCGGTCTCCGAGCCAACGATGAGCAGATGCTCGCCCGTAATAGTGTACCGGAGCGGGCGCAGACCATTGCGGTCGAGGCCCGCGATCACCCAGCGTCCATCGGTCGCGGCAATCGCAGCTGGGCCGTCCCATGGCTCCATCACCGCATTGCAGTACAGGAACATATCCCGATGCGCTTTGGGCATCGTCGAGTCATCGCTGACGCTCGCGGGGATCATCAGCGCTTTCGCCATCGGAGCGTCGCGCCCGGCTCGCACCAGCAGCTCGAATACGTTATCCAGGCACGCTGTGTCGGAGCCGCTCGGCTGAATGACCGGCTTGATATCTTCGATATAACCGCCAAGCCCGTCGCTCGCCAAACGCGTCTCATGGCTCTTCATCCAATTCACATTGCCATTCAACGTATTGATCTCGCCGTTATGCGCCAGCATGCGGAACGGCTGGGCGAGGCGCCACGTAGGAAATGTGTTGGTCGAGTAGCGCTGATGATAAATTGCAAACCGGCTGGTGAATCGCTGATCGAGCAGGTCGGGGTAGAATTCGGCCAGGCTTTCGGCCAGAAACATACCTTTGTAAATGATCGACCGGCAGGAGAGCGAGCAGAAGTAGAGTTCTGCAATGCCACATTTCTCGATACGGCGCCGGATCACATAAAGGTCGCGCTCGAAGTCGGCTTCCGAGGTGTGCTTGGCGTTGCGCACCATGATCTGCTCGATCTCTGGCCGGGTCGCATTCGCCTTTTCGCCGATGCAGCTCACATTGATCGGAACTTGCCGCCAGCCGTAAATGGCATAGCCCATGTTAAGGATTTCGGTTTCCACGATTTGGCGGCACCGCTCCTGGGCGCCGAGATCGGTTTTCGGCAAGAATACTTGGCCGATACCAATCCCCCCAGGTTGCACCCGGTTGCCGCTGCGCTCGATCACGGCGGCAAAGAAGTCCTGGGGTATCTCGATGTGGATGCCCGCGCCATCGCCGGTCTTGCCATCCGCATCAACCGCGCCGCGGTGCCAGACCGCCTTCAGTGCTTCGATCCCGGCTTGCACCACATCGCGCCGGCGTTTGCCATCAAGAGCGGCGATCAAGCCGACCCCACAAGCATCGTGCTCCTGCGAGGGATCATAGGTCTCGCGAAGGGCCGCTGCGTTGGCATCCCAGGCGGAGGGAGCTTCTTCAGCTTTAGGCATAAACGCCTCCATTCAATTCCGCGCCCCGGAGCTGATGCTGGACATGTGACTTGCCGCCAAGCGTGCGACAAATGGCCATCGGATTATCATTCCGCCGCCACGGCTATCGCCGCGGTCTGGCTCTGCAGGTAGTTGTGAATATGCGCCGCTGCATCTCGCCCGTCGCGGATCGCCCAAACAACCAAGCTTGCGCCACGCACGATATCACCAGCGGCAAATACGCCGGGCAGCGAGGTCATGAATGTGCGATAGTTGATCCGCACAGTGCCCCAGCGCGTCACCTCCAGATCCTTCTCGCCAACCAGCCCATCCTCGGGGTCGAAGCCGAGCGCCTTGACCACCAAGTCGGCCGCTAGGGTGAAATGGCTCCCGGGCAACGGCTCCACTGATTGCCGCCCAGATGCATCCGGCATTCCAAGATGCATGCGCGTCGCTCGGACGCCACTCACGCCGTCAGAGCCTAGGAAGGCCTCGGGGGCGGCGAGCCAGACGAACTCCACCCCCTCTTCTTCGGCGTTGCTCACTTCCCGCATGGAGCCGGGCATATTGGCCCGGTCGCGGCGGTAAAGGCATTTCACGGACCGAGCACCTTGGCGCACCGCGGTGCGCACGCAATCCATGGCGGTATCGCCGCCCCCGATTACGACGACGTTCTTGCCGGCAGCGTTCAGCAGGCCCGAGGTAAAATCGGGCACATCGTCGCCCAGCCCTTGGCGATTGGAGGCGATCAGATAACGTAGCGCCGGGATGATACATGGCAGCCCCGAGCCCGGCCCGCCGAGTTCGCGCGCCTTGTACACGCCGGTCGCTAGCAGCACCGCATCATGCCGGTCCTGCAGCTCAGAAAGCGCAATATCGCGGCCGACATCGCAATTGAGCTGAAAGCGAATTCCGCCTTCTTCCCACAGCTTCCACCGGCGCAAGATGATCTCCTTCTCGAGCTTGAAGCTCGGGATTCCATAGATCATAAGCCCGCCGACCCGGTCGTAGCGATCATAGATCATCGCCTGGTAGCCGAGATGGCGTAATTGCTCAGCGGCGGCCAGCCCGGCCGGGCCCGCCCCAATGATGCCGACGGACTGCGGCCGCTCGATCCGAGGCCGAATCGGTTTGACCCAGCCGCGTTCGAACGCCGTGTCGGTCAGATAACGCTCGACAGCACCGATCGTGACGCTCTCGAACCCCTTCTCAATGACGCAATTGCCCTCGCATAGCCGGTCTTGCGGGCAAATCCGGCCGCAGACTTCCGGAAGGTTGTTGGTGGCGGCGCTTACCTCCCAGGCTTCCTCGAGCCGGCCTTCCGCGGTAAGTTTCAGCCAATCCGGAATGTTGTTCCCGAGCGGGCAATGCACTTGGCAGAACGGCACCCCGCACTGGCTGCACCGGGCCGATTGAACCGCAGCTTGGCGCTGCTCAAAGGACCGGTAAATTTCGGCAAAGTCATGCCTCCGCTCGGGAACCGAACGTTTCTCGGGCTGTTGCTGCGCTACGCGAACGAATTGCAGCATTCGTTCCGGCATTGGGGGTCCTCCGCGGGCACGGCGGTTCCTTGAATAGACCGGAACCAGCTTAACAGGCGAACACAAATCGGTAAGTAAGGCAGCAACACTGCCCTTCGGCGGCCACAAATAGGTGAGGCCTTGCCGCGGCGCAACATACCTCGCGCGAATTCCGGGCCAAAAACGGCCGAAATTTGCTACGGCCGGATAGGGAGTGCCCTCGCGCCTTGATCGAACAAGGTCGGCGGCCTCTTCGTTAAGGAGGTAGGTCCGCTTTGGTGCCTTTTAACTCCTCTGGCAGAATCTCACGCTTGCCGCCGCCGGGTCTAAACCGACGCAGGTAGGCGGGAACCACGAGCTCAACGGGGGTGGGGACGATCCCAAGTTCGGGCAATCCGGGCATGCCGGGCGTAACGACGTTATCGTGCCCCAGCATCCGCAATTGGTCCCGGGTCAGCAGCTTGCCAGGAAGATGTTCCAAGATGCCGGCTTGAAGCCGAGCCACGGTCAACGGCACACGCACCAAGGGCCGACGGCGCCGGGTCTCGGCCAGGATATATTTTAGAATCGCTTCGAAAGTCCAAATACGCGGCCCGCCAAGCTCGTAGGTGGCACCGGCCGCATCGGGCCGCATTTGAGCGGCCAAGACCGCATCGGCCACATCGCCAACATAAACAGGCTGGAACCGGGACGCGCCCGCAATCACGGGCATGAACGGCAGCATTTGGGCCAGGCTCGCAAAGCGATTAAAGAACTGATCTTCTGGCCCGAAGACGATGGAGGGGCGCAGTATCGTCGCATTCGGAAATGCCATCCGGACCGCCTGCTCGCCATGCGCCTTGGTGGAGGCGTAATTGCTGCGGCTCGCCGGGTTGGCGCCGATTGCGGAGAAATGGACCAGACACTCGGTACCCGCGGCCTGAGCAAGCCGGGCTACCCGGCCACCGCCTTCATGATGCACCCGGTCGAAATCGCCGCGGCGTTTCTCAGCGAGAATGCCGACGAGGTTCACCACAAAGGCCGCGCCCTCGACGGCACGCTGCACTGTCGCATCGTTGAGGATCGTTGAATAGAGGGGGACGATCTGGCCCACCTCACCCATTGGCTTTAGAAACAACGCGCCTTCCGGGTCCCGCACAGCCACGCGCACCACGTAGCCGCGCCTCGCGAGGCGCTGGACGACATAGCGCCCGATGAAGCCCGATCCGCCAAACACTGTGGCGATGCTGTGCGTGGCTTCACTAGCGCTCATAGCTCTTCTCCGGCCTGTTCGGGATGCGATATGCCGCGGCTAGGCTAGAACCTGCTGGTGGGTCCGCGGGTCCGGGCCTCGCCAGATCGCGACCAAACCAGCCAGATCGAGCAAGATCAAGATGGCACCGGCGGTAATGAGAGGGCAGGTGCCGAAAGGGGCGAACCCTGGATGTCAGCTTCGATGGGCCCCATGCAGGAGGCAGCGGCTCCAGACCGGCTCGGCCCCGAACCGCTCGACAAGAGTCTCGATCAAGACCCGAACCTTACCAGGCACACAGAGGCCGGCGCCGGACGAAGTGAAAACCGGCCTGTAGCAGCACAGTCGGCCCAGGACCGGGGTCGAGTCTGCCCCTCTCGATGGCGTCCGAAACGAGAAATGAAGGCGCTTGGGCGATGCCAGACCCCTCGATGGCTCTTTTGGACGAGCTGGACACCGAGCTCAAGGCTGCCGATGCGCTCATTATATGACCAATATCAATAGTGATATGACCAATATCAATTGTGCGCCGATGTGCAATTTCGGCACGGCGTCCACTGGTTCGATTATCTCTCAGAGTTCTGGTACCAGGGCCGCTTTCATGTCCTTGATGAGCCAACGGCCATTGACCCGTATCAATGTATCATCCGAATTCGTGTGGGCGGCAATCTTCTTTGCCGCCTTATCAACGTAGAGGCATTCGAAGTAGAGTCGCGCGCGGCCCCCTTGAACCTGATATTTGATGCGAAAGGCCGGGGTATAGGCGACCCACTGGTTCTGAGCCTGAAAGGTCCCAGCGGATTGCCAATATAGTTTAATCTGCTCCTTCCCAGTGTAGGTCTTTCCTCCCGAGGTGAGTGTCGCATCATCCGCGAAAAGTGAAAGCATGAGATCGAGGTTTTTCGTAGTTCCCGCCTCATGGAACGTGATCTCGATCTGGTGCATCTGCATGAAATCTTCGGCGTTTTCCTCCGCCTGAGCTCTGACCGTTGCCGCAAGCGTGAAAGCCAGCATTGCTGTTATCATCAAGGTGGATTTCATGGATGGCCTCCCGGGGACACCGTTTCTTGCGCTTATCGTTTGTGGGTGCGAGGGTGGAGTCGCTGCACCGGCATCGTCTACCGTATGCAATGCAGTCAAGCCGTGCATTCGCGGCCCGGTATCCCGGTTCATGATGAGCCAGGGCGGACCCCTGTTCGGCGTTCCTGCTTTTCGAGACGCCGGGTGTAGCCTACGCCGCAATTCGCTCCTTGTCTAGCGCCAGCAACGCATCCGCCCCGACCCGGTAACAGAAATTGCCAAACCCCTCGCCGGGCTGGCGCTGTGCAGCAAAGGCGGCAAAGAGCGGCTCGAGGGTGGGGGCAATCTGATTCTCGTCGATCCGCTCGTGCAACTTGAAAGCGAGCCGCGTACCCTCGAAATCCCCGCCCACAAAAATCGCATACCGGCCAGGCATGCGCCCGACAATTCCGATATCGCCCGCATAGGACCGGGCGCAACCATTCGGGCACCCGGTGATGCGCAGGCTAATCCTTTCCTGCGCAAGGCCGTGCCGGGCCAGGGCCGTCTCAACGGCCGCCACGATCGGGGGCTGCACACGCTCGGCCTCAGTCAGCGCCAAGCCGCACGTCGGCAAGGCGGGGCAGGCAAGCGCCCAACGGGCGAGCGGGGTTAGCTCCTCCGCAAGCACCACCCGATGGTCGCGCAAGATGCTTTCGATTGCGGCCCGGTTGGCCGGGTCGATGTTGGAAAGCAACATATCCTGCTGCGGGGTAGAAATGGGATCTGCCCCGAACCGGGACACGATTTCGCGCAAAGCCAGCCGGATCTTGCCTTCTATCCGGCCCGACGGCACCGGAACCCCGAGCCAAAACAGTCCATCCCCTTGCGGATGCCAGCCCAGCAACTCGGGCATCTCCAAGCGGGGCATAGGGCGTGGGAGAGCGAGCGGCTCA
>JAFAHH010000732.1 GCA_019237355.1 Acetobacteraceae bacterium
TGGTCGGCCCGGCTGGCGCCTGGGCGGGAAGGCACGCGTCGGCTGAACGTGCTAAAAACGCTGGTTAGCTATCGGCCGATCGATCCGGGCAGCGAATGGCGGCTGCATCGGCAGTGGTTCCGGCAAACCGCAATGGGCGATCTGCTGGGCGAGAACTTTGCTGTCGTCGCCAAAGACACTCTGTATCGCTGCCTCGACAAACTGCTGGCGCAAGGCGGATTTGTTCAATTTCCTGCAGCAACGCTGGAAGACGCTGTTCCAGGCCGAATTCGAAGTGCTGCTTTATGATCTCACCAGCACGTATTTCGAATGCGATCCGCGGCCGGCCGGCAAGCGGCGCTTTGGCTACAGCCGGGACAAGCGGCCGGATTACGTGCAGGTGGTACGCCAGAGCAGCGCTGACAACCGCCTATGGCGCCGGCTTGCGTGCCTCGGAGGTCGTCAGCCTCAAGGTCGAGAACATCGACAGCAGCCGGATGGTGATCCGCGTTGAGCAGGGCAAGGGTCGCAAGGACCGCACGTCATGCTGTCACCGCAGCTGCTCGGCATCTTGCGATCGTATTGGCGCCTGGCCCGCCCCGATGCTGGGAATCCGGCCTGGGCCGGAGCTTTCTGCGCCACGACGGAGGTCGCCGGGTGAGTGCAACGAGCAGGTTACTCCGCCAGCTCCGCCCGCCGGGACAAACCCGAGCGGAGGCCCTGGGTTAGACTAGGCCCAACGGCAGGCGCTCCGGGTTCGCAATTCGCAAGCGCCGGATCCCATTTTGGACCGCAAGATGTGGGCCCCGGATTGGGGTCCCGGCCTTGGCTCGCCACGCGCGGGCAGCCGGAGCTGGCGCTCGGGACGCCCTTTGGTCCCCCATCGCGCTCGCGCGATGGGAACCCAGCTGACGCGGGGGCTGACCCGCCGCTCAATGTTCCCTGGCGCCGACCTGTGCCGGGCTAAGCGGCCCGGTCGCAGCGTGCGGTTAATGTTCCGGATAAGAAACGCCGTGGGCGATAGCTGCTCAGACCTTTTCTACCTGCCCGTATTCCAGCTCCACGGGGGTGGACCGCCCGAAGATCGAGACGCTCACCTTTACCCGGCCCTTCTCCTCATCCACTTCTTCGACGGTGCCATTGAAGCTGGTGAACGGACCATCCGCGACCCGCACCTGCTCGCCAACTTCGAACAACACCGAGGGGCGCCGATGCTCCACCCCTTCGCGGGTCTGCTTCAGCATGCGCTCGGCTTCCGCCTCACTGATCGGAGTTGGACGGTTTCGGGTGCCCAAAAACCCCGTCACCTTGGGGGTGTTCTTGACCAGGTGCCAGGCCTCGTCGCTCAGCTCCATTTTGACGAGGACATAGCCTGGGAAGAATTTGCGCTCCGCATTCACCTTTTGCCCACGCCGCAACTCGACGACCTCTTCCGAGGGAACGAGCGCCTCTTCGATTTGGTTCTCGAGTCCCTTCTGGGCGGCTTGTTCCTTGATTTGCTGGGCAATCTTCTTTTCAAAACCGGAATAGACGTGCACTACGTACCATTTCTTGGCCATTGCTTTTTGGCCTCCTTAAGCCACGCCGAACAGGGCGCGCACTCCGACGCCGATCACCTGATCGACCACGAAGAAGAATATGGCGGCGACCGCGGCCATCGCGAGCACCAGCCCGGTGGTGACGAGGGTCTCCCGGCGGGAAGGCCATGTCACCTTCGCCGCCTCGGCCCGAACCTCGCGCAGGAATTTTGCCGGATTGACCGCCACGCCGCTCCTCACTTGAGTTGCCGAAAGAAAAAATGCCCGGGCCGTGCTGGCAGGGGTGGAGGGTCTCGAACCCCCAGCCTCCGGTTTTGGAGACCGGCGCTCTAGCCAATTGAGCTACACCCCTGCACGACGCCGCCGGTGGCGAACGGGTTAGAAAGGCTGCAGAAGCCCGGGTGTCAAGCGTTCATTGGGGCGGATCACCCGGCGGGGCTGGCACCCGGGCAGCGGCCAGCACATCCACCTGCCGGGCACCCCCGGCCAGAAGCGCGGCTGCGCATGCCTCTGCTGTGGCGCCGGATGTCAGCACATCATCGATCAGCAAAACCCGGCGGCCTGCAATGGCCGGGGCCCGACGGGGGCGTACCATGAAGGCGCCGGTCACCTCGGCCGTACGTTCGGCAGCCGATTTGTCGCCCAGGGATGCTGTTGGCCGGGTGCGGATCAGTGCATCAGGAATTACCTTGCGGCCGGCGATCCGGCCGACGGCCCGCGCCAGCAGCGCCGCTTGGTTGTAGCGGCGCCGGAATAAGCGCTTTCGATGCAGCGGCACCGGCGCCAGCACATCGGCGTCGCGCAGGAGCTCCGACCCGGCCCGCGCCATGTGCGGCGCCAGCGCGCGGGCCAACTCAGTGCGATCCCCGTGCTTGAGCTGTAATATGAGGCGGCGCGATTGATGGTCGTAGCGCCAGGCTGCCCGAGCGCGCCGGTACGACGGCGGCGCGGTTCGACAGACGAGGCAAACTCCATCCGGGCCGCCGTGGTGGCGGCTCGCGAACGGCACACCGCAGTTATTGCAGAATGGCGGTGTAATGAAGCTGACGCCTAGAAAGCACGATGGGCAGAACTGGCCGGGCTCGTTGGCTGGAGCGTCGCAAGCCACACAGCTGTGCGGCAGGATCATATCGAGCAACACCCGTCCTATGCGGCGGGCAGCTGGACCCGCACGGTGCAGCACGGCCGGCGCGTCACTCACTGGCAACGCCGAAATTCACTGTGCCTTCTTGCTCGCTCTCCTGCGGCAAGCGGGCTTCCCACGCGAGATAATCGCGCATGGCCTGCTCCACCCCGGAGCATCGCTGATGCGGCAGCAGAAACACGTCGATACATGCCTTGTCCGGCGGCTGGTTGGGGTCCCGCACGTATGGCCGGCCAAAGGCATGCCAGGCTTCGGTGCCACCTTCTAGCACCCGTACATCGCCCGTTGTTAAGCCGCGCATCTCTTCTACCGCCAAACTCGCGACGAGACCATCAGGCGAGGTCAGGACCACGTGCTTGGCCCCGGCCAGGGCCGGCTTCAACACAGCAAGCCTCGTCCGGATTCCCCAGAGCGCGCCGGGGATATGGCCTTCGCGATAAACAAGGCTGCGCGCGAGATCGACGATAACCGTCTGATCCCCCTTGGCGAGCAGACGGGTGAGACCGGGAACATCGATTGTGGGGACCCCGGCTGGCCTCGTCGCGTAATCCGGCACGAGACGAGGCGGCGGTTCGCGCGTGCGCGCCTCCTCGAGCCCGCCTTCCACGACGAAGACATCGCGGCATCCCATCTGGCGCAACCACGCTCCGGTCATGCGCGCCCGCACGCCTGTGTCGTCCAGCAGGACGATGCGGGAATTGCGCACTGCGACGAAGTCATCTGCTCCAAAGAGAAGGTCCCCACCGGGCGGCGCATTGCGGCTTCCGGGGCGATGGCCGGCCCGAAACTCGGCCGGGTGCCGGACGTCCAGCACGTAGCAGGTGCGGTTCGAGTCTTCCTCGAAGCGCACCAGGTCCAGGGCACCGATCACGCCTACCCCGCAGCTTTCGGCGAATGATTGTGCGCGGCTGAGCGCCAGCGCCGCTGTTTTTGGCGGTTCGTTCGCATATCGCTCGGTACGGTGATGCTCGCAGCGATATCCGGCCAGTTCCCATCCCATAATACCATGAGACAGGGCCATGACCCGATTCGGCACGCCCGCCCGGCGCAGCGTTTCGGCGCCTAATATGCCCCGCGCCCGCCCCGCTGAGAGGATCACCAGGGTGGTCTTCGGATCAGGCGCTAGATCGCCGATGCGATAGGCCAATTCGCCCAATGGCACGTTGACGGCGATGGGGAGGGTCGCGCGCGTAAAGTCCTCGTAGGGGCGGCTGTCGAGAACCAGTACATTCCGTCGCGCGTCGAGCCAAAATTTCAGCTCTTCGGCGCTTACGTTTTGGGTGCCGTAATGGTGCTCAACCCACCCGGCGAAGGCCTTGGCCAATAGGTGGACACCGAAGAAGACCCTGTAGCCGGCCGCTTCCCAAGCCTTGACGCCGCCCGTTAGCGTGTAAACATCGCGGCAGCCGACCGCTTCGAGATAGGCTGCCAGTTCCTGAGCCAGCCCGCGCCCATCATCCACGGTGACAATCCGGGTGGAAAGCCGGGTCAGAAGAGTACTCGCACGCAATTCTCGCCGCGATAAGGGGCACGATACAGCCCAAAAGAGACGGCCGGTCGCGAACTCGCCTTCCTCGCGCGCGTCGAGGATGGCGAGCTCATGTCCATCCATAATCCAGGCGCGCAGGGTGGCTGGGTTGATCGGTTGCATGCGTTTGGGCCCCGCGCCAGTTTCCGGGGATCTTGTTGCATTTAGGTAAAGCGTGACCGGCGGCCGAGTTTATCTTTCGAACCCGTGCCAGGCCAGCCGATTCGCTTCGAGTGAGGAAGGCACGTTTCGCCGGGCCGAAGCTATGCGTGAGGCCAGACCAGGACGCTATAGAAATAGAACCAAACACGCCGCTCAATACCGACCCGGCATTTGATTTGTCACTCGGGAATATTGCCATGGTCACCAAGCTCGACATTCAGCCGCGTTCGCTTCCGCGCGCTAGTATGTCGTCAACGCAATCGTGGCGTAAGCCAACCTTTGGCCGCCTCTAAGGTTCACCCTATCGTGAATTCTGGAATCCAGATCTTCGATCGGACGGCAGTGCGCCAGCACCGGGACCGAGCCGCCCAGAAACTCCCCCAAGTCGTCGACCTACTCCGGGAACTTGCTGGGCGTTTAATCGAGCGATTGGAGGACACGACCCGCCGGTTTTCCTCGGGTCTGGATATTGGGGGGCGCGGTGCGGTCGCCCCCCTTCTTCGCGCCCGGGGCATCGACGTTATCGCCTGCGACCTCTCTCGGACTATGGCTGCGCTCAGCGGCGGTCTGATTGTGGTTGCGGATGAAGAGTGGCTGCCATTTGCGCCGGCAAGCTTCGATCTCGTCGTTGCAAGCCTATCCTTGCACTGGGTTAATGATTTGCCAGGCACGCTGATCCAGATAAGGCGCGCCTTGCGGCCGGGCGGACTGTTTCTGGCGAGCATGCCGTGTCTAGGCACATTAGGCGAGCTGCGGAAGGCCCTAACCGAAGCCGAATCGGGATTAACCGGTGGCGCTGGACCGCGCGTCTCGCCATTTCCCGACCTGAGCGATTGCGCTGCACTGCTGCAGCGGGCGGGCTTTGCCATGCCGGTCGCCGATGTGGAGGAGATTCGCCTACGTTACGCTGATCCGATGGCGCTGGTGCGCGAGCTTCGCGCAGCGGGAGAGGCCAATGCCCTGCGGATGCGGCCTCGGCCCACACCGCCGCGCTACCTATTCCCGGCGGCGCTATCGCAGATGACGGAGGACGATGGTCGGGTCGGAGTCACTTTGAATCTTGCGGTATTAACTGGCTGGTCGCCGGAGGCGGCGTGATCATGCCCAAATTCGGCCGTCAGATCGCCGAGAAAAGGTCATGATCTAGGGGCCATTTTGCGGAACTTGACCCGGTCCGCAGCGTAATCAGCATCAATCTTGTTTCGGCGAAAGGACATTCGTGATGAATCGTGTTTCTTCAGTCGCCCTCGTCTTCGCCGCCGTGGCGCTTATACCGCTCGCTGCGTGTACGGTGAACGCTACGCCTCCGGCGGTGGCCACCCCGGCCCCGGCCGCGCCCGTTGTGGTCCAGCCGACCTCACCCGCGCCCAATCCGCCGCCCGTGGTCGTCCAGCCTCGGTCGTACTAGGGCGCTCTCGAGCAGATCGTGGCTTGACCAGCGTAGGTCAGCAGTCGACGTGCTCCAGCAATCAGCGCCAGAAGAAGAAGGGCTTGGTTTTTTAGCTCTTATTTAAGAGGTCAACCATTATTTTTTCTCGGGGATACGGGCGACCACGCGCTTCCCCGGGAGATAGCGTCCAGGGTAAACCTGTCTGGAAATGCTTGAACGCTCTCTCCTTGAGTGTTCTTTAGCCTGCGGCACGGGCAAGAAGCGAAGACATGAACAAGATCCGCAAGTCGCTCGTATTCTCTATGGGCGAGAAATACGGCGTCTATGGCATCAATCTGCTCGGTACCGTCGTGCTCTCGCGGCTTTTGGCGCCGCACGACTTCGGCGTGTTCATGGTTGGCGCCTCTTTGTCAACTTTGATCGATACCTTGCGCGAATTCGGGGTCGGCAGCTACTTGGTCCAGGAGCCCGAAATCACCAAGCAGAAGGTGCGTTCGGCGTTTACGATCGCACTGGCGCTATCGCTGCTCTGCGCGGCAGGCCTGCTAGCATTGGCCGGGCCAATCGCGGATTTCTACAATGAGCCGGGGCTGGCGCGGATTATGCCGTTTTTCGCCGCTAATTTTCTTCTGCTACCCTTCTCAGCCCCTGCAATGAACTTGCTACGGCGTGAGTTGGCATTTGATGCCTTGGCTGCAACCAACCTGGCGGCGGCGGCGGTGAACGTGGCCATCGTGGCGGCGCTTGCTGTGCTTGGATTTGGTTATATGAGCTTCGCATGGGCGGCCTTCCTCAGCAGCGTGGTTCGAACCGCTGCGGCCTTGATGTATCGGCCCACATTTTGGGCTTTCGCGCCGGCACTTGCCGAATGGCGAACCGTTGTTTCTTTCGGCGGTTATTCGAGCCTCACCGCCCTGATCAATATCTTTTACAACTCGCTGCCGCAGCTTATTCTAGGCCGCGTGCTCGGGTTTGGCGCCGTAGGTTTGTATGACCGCGCCAACAAGCTTTGCGAGCTCCCCGACCGTTTCATTGGGGCTGCATTGCAGCCCGTTATACTTCCCGCTCTGGCAGAGCGCGTCAGGAACCGAGGCGACCTAAAGGAACCGTACCTGCGTGCGATCACCTACATGACGGCGGTGCAATGGCCGATTCTGGTCTGCCTGGCGTTGTTAGCTGCTCCCGTGGTACGGATATTGCTCGGACCGCAATGGATCGAAGTTATCCCGATCCTCAGAATTATCGCACTCGCTTCCTTATGGATGTTCGCAGCCTTCATGAGCTATCCGGTATTGGTCGCAGTCGGACGGGTCCGGGACACATTTGTGTCAAGCATCATCTCGCTGCCGCCATGCATACTTCTGACCTTTGCCGCCAGCTTTTACGGGCTGGAAGCGGCTGCCGCCACGCAATTCATCAATCTTCCGCTGGCGGTCTATGTCGCTCTTCGATATATCCGGCGACACATTCCTTTCACATGGGCTGAGATGTTCCAGGCAATAAGAAAAAGCGCGGTTGTGGCTCTGTGCACTGCCCTGGGTCCAATCGCCATGATCGCGATGGCGGGATTCCATTTCGATCTGTCGATCCCAGCAATGGCGCTGGCGCT
>JAFAHH010001041.1 GCA_019237355.1 Acetobacteraceae bacterium
CTACCGGCCTCGTCCGCCCCGGCGTGCTGGTCTGCTCAGCCCTTCCCCAGGTTTAGCCTGGCTTCCTGCAAGGGGCTTACCAGGGCGAATCCACAACGATCCGGCTTGGCAGACATCGAGGGCATCAGCGAGGATTCGCCATAGTGAGGCAATCCACTTCAAACGTCGCAGAAGTATGGAAAGTCGCAAGATTACCGGACCCGGCCAGCGATGTGGCGCGCCGATGCTAGGCGCAGCGTTCGCGCTTCTAGCAAGTAGGTCGTAACGGCAAAGCCGGTCACCATTATGCCTCGGGTGGTCCCAAAGCTTTCGGCTGAGCGCGGCCACATCAAGCCCGCTGGCTTCGGTGTGCCCAAGTACGGTCTCCGCTGAGGGTGACTGGCTGGTTGCGGTCCATCGGATCATCCTCTCGATGAAGGCGGACCCGAGACGTAGGGGGCTTAGGGCAGCCCGGTTAGTGGGCCCGCTGAAGGGGTTCGGCTGGGATCCACCCCGTTCCTTCGCATCCTCGCACCGCGGAGGTTCGGGTGGAACGGGGGCTGGTCTGCAGTCAGCCAGCCCCACGCCTAGCCCGAAGCAAACCGGGCAACAGACCTTGTCCTGGTCAGTCATCGTCTAGCCTCCGCCTTGTGGCCAGATGATGCGGGGGTTTTATGGCCGAAGGGTAAAGCCAGGGCGACGGCACGCTGATCGCCGCCGCGCGCTGGGGCGGGGAAAGTGCTCAAGAGAGTTGGGAACATGGTGCGAGCGCGCCGAGGTGCGCAGATGAGATGATGGCCCGGATCACCGCTCAGCGTCGGTCGAGCATCTAGCCCGGTGCGGATTTGTGGTCATGAAGAAGCCCCCGCCGGCGGGGCACGGCCTGGCCGATGAGGCGTATAGAAAGTCGTAAGTCGGAGCGGTGTCCTGGGAGGCACACCACAGGCTTCCAGGTTCTGACTACTCCAGGACACCCAAAACAGAACCGCCGAATCCTCTCGCGGCGCTCCTCCATGATGCCCGCCCTCGAATGATGCCCCAGTGATGCCCCAGAGGTTGTTTGGATGAAAATAAATAGTCAGGCAGGTGCTGTAAGCGCTTGATTTCTGATGGTGCCGACGGTCAGGATTGAACTACGGCCTACTGATTACGAATCAGCTGCTGCCTGCGCGGCGAATTGCTTCGGACAAAGCTCGGTTCGGATGGTAGTTGCTTGCTATGTGCTTGCTACTTTTCGAATTGCCGATTAGCCCGTCTCCCTAACCCTCTGATAATTTGGCGGACCCGGCACGATTCGAACGTGCGACCTTCGCCTTCGGAGGGCGACGCTCTATCCAGCTGAGCTACGGGTCCCTTCCTCTGAACATAACCACTATCCAAGCCAAACGGAAGATCATTTCCACTGCTCCATCCAAACCGCAGCCGCACGATCCGCACCCGATGGAAGCGGGGCCGAGGGATCAGCGATCCAGCCGATGACGTCCCGAAGCCGCTGGGCGCGGTCCTTATCCCGGAGCAGCAAATGATAACCCTGCGAGTAATAACCTAAGTGAACCTGCGACGGCAGCGCCCGCCACGCTGCCGCGGTCGCATGATCCGGCACCAGCTCATCCTTTCCCCCATACAGAACTAACGTCGGAGCCTGCACCAGGGGAGCGGAGGCGAGCGCCAGATCCATGAGATCAACCAACCCCTCAACCGCATCAACCCGGGTCCGATGCAAGGTCAGCGGATCCCGCGCGAGGCGGATCAGTGCCTCGCGGTTGTCGCTGGCCGTAATCTTCAATCCGGGCGCCCCGCCCAGCTCGAGCCCGGGCATAGCATTATAGGCGAACCAGAGCGTCGCTCGTAGGAACAGATTTTGCTCGGCCCGGCCCCACACCGCGGGCGCGACCAAAACATACCCGTCAGCCAGCCCCGATAGAGGCGAGGCGGCAAGACATAGGAGCACCGCGCCTCCCATGCTCTCCCCCATCAGAATGAGCTTGGCATGGGGGTAACGGGCCCGCAGTACCCGGGCCAAAACGGCCGCGTCACTCACCATCGCTGCCGCACCCGGCCAGTAGCCGCGCGTTGCGGTAGCCCCGAAGCCGCGCTGATCCGGGGCGAATACCGCAACCCCCGCCTGGCTCAGCATCGGCGCCGGGATCTCCCAAGCGTCTCGGCTATCATTCATCCCATGCAAGGCCAGCACCACAGCCCAAGGGTCGCCCCGGGGTAGCCATTTCCGGTAAGGCAGGCGCACCCCATCTGGCATGATGAATGCCTCTTGCGCCTGAGCCGCGGCGGATCCGACCAGGGCCGGCGCGACCTGGGAAGGCGGAAGCGCACACCCGGGTAGCAGCGCTAGCAGCGCGCAGCACGCCGCAAACAAAAAGCGTGAGACGATTGAAACCACCGGGCGGGACTGTATCATCGCGCTATTCTAAACCATATAGAGGATGCGATGCCGGAAGGCGCTGCTCGGGCTACGCCGACTGAAACCTTCTACGTCAACGAGCGGACGGTAGCTTGCGACGGCGGCGAAGGCCCGCTGGGCCACCCGCGCGTCTATTTGAGAATTGCAGACCGTGAGGTCGCGTGCCCCTATTGCTCGCGGCTCTACATACTGAACGAGGGCGCCCGTCACGACAGCGCACATTAAGAGCCCCCTTCACCTGATCCTGATCGATGGGTCAGGGTTTATCTTCCGCGCCTTTCACGCACTGCCCGCCATGAACCGTGCCGACGGCACTCCCGTGAATGCCGTCTTCGGATTTTGCAATATGCTCGCGAAGCTGATCCGCGAGCAGGGTTGCACCCATTTGGCGGTAGTGTTCGATGCAGGCCGCGCTACCTTCCGCAATCGCATCTACGATCAGTACAAAGCACATCGTCCCGACCCGCCCGATGATCTTTTGCCGCAATTCGGGCTGATCCGCGATGCGGCCGAGGCGTTCTGCGTGCCGGTCCTCGAGCTGCCCGACTGGGAAGCCGATGATTTGATCGCCAGTTACTGCCGCATGCTGACAGATGCTGGTGGGCAGGTCACGATTGTCTCGTCCGACAAGGACCTGATGCAGCTCATCCGGCCGGGTGTCTCGCTGCTTGATCCTATAAAACAAAAGCCCATCGGCCCGGCCGAAGTCGCCGACAGGTTCGGCGTGCCGCCGGAAAAGCTGATCGACGTGCAAGCGCTCATGGGCGACACAATCGATAATGTGCCGGGCGTGCCCGGGATTGGTCCAAAAAACGCCGCCCAGCTTGTGAATGAATTCGGCGGCCTCGAGGGCATCCTGGCCGCGGCGCCCAGCATGAAACCGTCGAAGCGGCGCGACAACCTCATCGCCTATGCGGAAGCGGCGCGCCTCTCCCGCCAGCTCGTAACATTGCGCGAGGATGCCCCTCTTCCCTTGCCGCTGGAAGCGCTTGCATTACGCCTGCCAGAGCGCGACCGGCTGAATGCATGGCTCATGTCCCAAGGGTTCCGCAGCATCGCCGCACGCTTGGGCTATGAGGGGGGGAGCGGCGCCACGGTCCTGGTTGAACGGCCCGCCTCCCAGCCGGCTGGGGCGCGCCAGATCGAAGCCGAGCACCCGAAGGTGCCATTTGGCCCATATCGAACGGTAATCAGCACACGCGAGCATCTCCAACAATGGGCCCGCCGTGCAGAAACGGTCGGTCATCTGGCCATCGTCGCGAAAACCGCGGGCTCCGGCCCCGACGGCAGAGACCTGATTGGAATTGCGCTGGCGACCGCACCCGGCGAGGCCGCCTACCTCCCGCTCCGGCACACATCCGGGGACTCGCAACTTAGGCCCGAAGCCGCCGCCGAAATCCTGCAGCGCTTGCTCGGCGATCGCCATGTGCTGAAGATCTTTCGCAATACCAAAGCCGATACGCACGTGCTGACCCGGTCTGGCTTTACCATCCCGGCTCCGCAGGATGACATCACTCTCATTTCCTACGCCCAGGAAGCCGGGTTGCACGACCATTCCCTTGAAGAAATGGCCGAGCGCCATCTCGAGCACACGCCGGCTCCGCTCGAGGATGTGACGGGAACCGGCCGCAATCGCCTGCCGTTCTCTGAGGCACCGCTTGGCCGCGCCGCGGCTTACGCATCGGAGCAGGCTGATGTTGTGTTGCGCCTTTGGCAAACGCTTCGGCCACGATTGCGCAGCGTCGGTGCGCTCGCGTTATACGAGCAGGTCGAGCGCCGCCTCACCCCGGTTCTGTTGCAAGCCGAACAAGCAGGTATCCGGGTGGACCCGGACGAGTTGCGCCGCATGTCGGAGGATTTCGACAAGCGAATGGCTGCGATGGAGAAAGACATCCATCGCCTGGCTGGCCGCAGCTTCAACCTGGGCAGCCCAAAGCAATTGGGCGAAGTGCTATTTGACGAAATGAAACTGCCGGGTGGGAAGCGAATGAAAACCGGCGCGTGGGGCACGGATGCCGGCGTGCTCCAGTCGCTTGCCGATCAGGGGCATGAATTGCCAGCGCTGATTCTGGATTGGCGGCAATTGGCCAAGCTGAAAACCACCTATGCGGACGCATTGGTTGGGCAAATTAATCATGAGACGGGCCGAGTACACACATCATTTGCAATGGCGGCGACCAGCACGGGCCGCTTATCTTCCAATGACCCAAATTTGCAGAACATCCCCATTCGTACGGAAGAGGGGGTTCGTATTCGCCGCGCCTTCATCGCCGAACCCGGCCATCTGCTCGTGAGCTGCGACTACTCACAGATCGAGTTGCGGTTGCTTGCCCATGTGGCCGACATTCCAGCGCTGCGCGCAAGTTTCATCCGGGGCGAAGATATTCACGCGCGTACTGCAAGCGAGGTGTTTGGCATACCGATGGAAGGCATGGACCCGCTTACACGGCGGCGCGCCAAAGCGATCAATTTCGGCATCATATACGGCATCAGTGCGTTTGGCTTGGCGCGTCAGCTTGGCATCTCGGCCGGAGAGGCGCGATTCTACATCGATGCCTATTTTGCCCGGTATCCCGGAATAAGGGCTTACATGGAGCGTACGAAGGAAGAGGCGCGTATAACTGGTTATGTCACAACGCCCTTCGGTCGGCGGTGCTGGATACCAGGCATTGCGGACAAAAACCCGGCCAAACGCGGCTATGCCGAACGGCAGGCAATCAACGCCCCCCTGCAAGGTGGGGCTGCCGACATTGTCAAGCGGGCAATGGTGCGGCTTCCCCGAGCGTTAGCGGCCGCAGGGCTTAAGGCGCGGATGCTGCTGCAAGTGCATGATGAGTTGTTGTTTGAGGCTCCGCGGGAAGAAGCCGGAGCGCTCGCTAGCTTAGCCAAGACAGTCATGGAGTCTGCGGTGAAACTGTCCGTCCCGCTGATCGCCGAAACGGGGTTCGGTAGGTCTTGGGCCGATGCACACTGACAGAATTTCCTTGCCATCAGATCTCGAAGGCGCTGGCCAAAGCCATTCTACTTTCCAGGCGCTTGCCGATCTACTGCCGGCCCTCGCTTGGGTACATGACGTCACCGGTGCCGTGCTCTGCTATAACCATGGCTGGACGGAATACACGGGACAAGCCGCTGCAGAGGTGGAAGGCATTCGATGGACCAGTGCCGTGCACCCCGACGATTTACGACGTGCGGGACTGCGCTGGAAGAGTTCTGTGGACCCTGCCCGCCCCTATCAGATTCGGTGCCGTATCCGCGGCGCGAATGGCGTCTACCGGTGGTTTCAGGTTCAAGGCAAGCCCATTCGGGAAGATAAAGGCGAGCCGCGCTGGATCGCGTTAGCAACCGATATCGATGACCAAGTTCGCACCGAGGCCATGTTGCGGGCTAGTCACTCGCAGGTCGAGCGGTTAGCCAGCGCGGTGCCGCATCTCATTTGGTCCTTCAGGCCAGATTGTTTGGCGACCTACTTTAACCAGAGCTGGTTCACCTACACTGGCCTGCGTGCCAGCACGAGCGCGGGCCTGGGCTGGCAAGGCGTTGTTCATCCGGTAGATCTTGCCACTTTTGTTCGAGAGCAACCTCTGCGCCAAGGCCAGGTATTTGAGACCGAATGGCGGCTGCGCAGAGCCGATGGCTGTTACCGCTGGCACTCCTGCCATATAGTTCCGGTGCGCGGCGTTGCGGGCACTGTCCTCTATTGGTACTCAACTGCGACCGACATTCAGGAACGGAAAGCCGTCCAGCAACAGCGGGAATCGCTTATAACCGAGCTGCTCGGCCGGGTGCGTAACATACTTGCGTCGGTTCGCCATATCGCGACCGAGACACGCGAAGCGTCCACCTCACTTGCCGAGTTCTTTCCCGCGTTCGACGCCCGGCTCGACGCACTTGGGCGCGCGCAGTTGCTTTTGGCGCGCGACGGAGGACAGGCCGCAAGCCTAGAAGAAATCGTCTATAATGAAGTAGGCGCGGTTCAGGGCTGCGTGGGCGAGAACGTGGACATCAGCGGGCCGGAGATCAGACTACGCCCCCGGGCGGTGCAGGTGCTGACACTGGCGGTGCACGAGCTCGCGACAAACGCGATGCAATATGGCGCATTATCGGTGCCCAGCGGGACAGTAAAAATCAACTGGCGTCGCGAGACCTCAGGCGGGCGAGCACGGCTGGTAATTCAATGGAACGAGCAGGGCGTTCCACTAGTCGATCTGCAACCCTCCCGCCGGGGGCAAGGGCGGCAGATGATCGAAGAGGCTTTGCCAGCCGGCTTCCGGGCAAACACGAACCTTGCTTTTGCCCCAGGCGGCATCCGCTGCACCATCGAAATTCCGTGGCAATCTGACCTGTTTGCCGGGTAGAGTTTCGCTTTTCAGACTCTCCGGCGACTCTGCCGCAAGCCATCGCATTCTAGAGCGCGATGGCTTGAGGCGGAATCGTCGGAAAGCCTGAATCGCGCTCTGAAGACCAAAGTCCTAGAGCGGGGTGACCTCACCTGAGGTCATCCCGCTCTAGGTGCAAGCGTAATAGCTTTGTTTTCCGAGCATCCCGGCCCAATCGCACGGCGGTGGGAATCCGGTCACCACGCGCTCCTGGAACCGCAGCGTTTCCAGTCACGCGCGAACCGCTCTACGGCACTAACAGACGGTCAACCCCAATCGGTTCTCGCTTGATTTGGCTGGAAATCCGCAATGGTTCGCATTTGCTCGGGGGCGAGGAAAGTGACCACCCCTGCCTTAAGCTCGATCATGCGGTCTCGGCGCAGCATCTGGAGCGTGCGGTTTAGGTGAACCACGCTCAGCCCGAGCGCCTCGGCGAGAATCTCCTGCTTCAGAGGCAGTGGCAGACTGGTCCGGCTGGCGAGCCCCACCCGCGCCATTCGATCGTGCAACTCTAGCAGGAGATGCGCGAGCCGTTCATAGGCGGTCTGCCGGCCAAGTCGCGTAACCTGGTCGAGAAGGTGTTGCTCACGTTCCCGATCAAGGGCGTCGAACGCAGCCCGCAGCCCAGGAAAGGCAAAATTGCCTGCTCCGACAAGATCGCGCCAACCGTTCGCTTCAACAGTTTCGACGCGGGTCAAGGCAATCACGCTCAGGAATTCCGGGCCACGCGGGAAAAGGGAGTAGCCCAACGGATCGCCGGGTATCAGGAATTCGAATATTTGCCGCCTGCCATCGGGCAGGATCCGAATGCTGCACGCCCATCCGCTCGTTAAGAAGCACAGCCTCGAAGCGATTTGGCCGGCAGTGCACAGCTCGGTTCGCGCGGGATGGCTGCGCCCCAAGGCAAGCGAATCCTGCAAAAACCGCCCCTCCTCAGGAGAGAGGGATACCATGCTACTGAAGCGGCGCTGCACGATTTCACCCGGCCAGGCACGAAGGTTGCTCTCCGGCCCTCCTATGACACGCGCCGCACGGCTATATCTCTGAGGATGATTCATTTGGGATTTGGCCTCATCGCATCGCTGATCTGGTTTAAAATCAGCCCTTTAGCGGAATTCTGCGCACATCCTTCTGCAGCTCCGTCAGCAGCAGTCTCCCTGATTATCTAGCAACGTACATAGGGTGCAATCAAGAAAATTTTGCCCAAGTTAGAAACGCCTCCCATCCCGGTGATGAAAAACTTAGCTGGATTCTTCGGCAGGCTTGAATTTCAATGCCAATCCGTTCATGCAATAGCGCAACCCGGTCGGGGGTGGGCCATCAGGAAAGACATGGCCCAGATGCCCGCCGCAACGGCTGCAATGCACTTCCGTGCGCACGGTGAACAGGCTGCGGTCCTCGGAAGTGCCTACCGCGCCGTCGAGCGGCTTCCAAAAGCTCGGCCAGCCTGTGCCGCTGTCGAATTTCGTATCTGATGAGAATAGCGGCTGACGGCATGCCGCGCACACGAATTGCCCGCGCCCTTTCTCAGCATTGAGCGGGCTTGTTCCTGCGCGTTCGGTCCCATGCTTGCGCAAGATGCGGAATTGCTCCGGCGTAAGGCGCTGCCGCCACTCCTCCTCGGTGTGGGTTACCGGAAAACTGTCTTCTTGCGTCTGCTTGCTAAACAGGCCAACCATCATCGGCTCCCTTGCCCTGACTCAATCATCAATATCACATCAATATTGGGCGACGACGTTGCTCAACCGAGTTGCGCGCGCCGCCTTTGCCAAGCATCAAGCCCCATGCTCTTCGATTTGTCCAAAGTGCTTTGGGCCTTACTGCGCCCCAGTTTTCTCTTGCTCGCCCTCGCCTGTATTGGCGCCGCACTCGGCCGGCGGTGGCTGATGTGGATGGGACTTGGCGGGTTCCTTGTAGTACTCGTAACGCCAATAAGCCAATTCGCTCTGTTGCCGCTCGAAGACCGATTCCCGCGCCCACCGCTACCGCCCAAGATAGACGGCATCATCGTGCTTGGGGGGGCGGTCGACCCCGATCTTACCGAAGACCGCCGGGTGACGACACTGACGGGCGCCGCCGAGCGGATGACCAGCCTGGCCGCGCTGGCCCGTCAATATCCCGAGGCAAGGCTTGTGTTCACCGGCGGTTTCGGCGAGCTGATCCATGGCGAGGTGTCGGAAGCCGATGTGGCGGAATCGCTGTTCTCCTCGCTTGGGGTGCCGCCCAGCCGGATCACCTATGAGAGGAAATCGCGCAATACTTGGGAGAATGCGCTGTTCACGCGCCGGCTCGTGCAGCCGCGGCCTGACCAGACCTGGGTCCTGATTACCTCGGCAAGCCATATGCCTCGCGCCATAGGGATATTCCAGCGAATTGGCTGGCCGGTCCTGCCTTGGCCCGTCGCCTACAAATCCGGCCACAGCCCCAGCGTGTGGTACGACGCCGCGTTCGGCGAACGGCTGAGCCAGCTCGACCTTGCCGCACACGAGTGGATTGGCCTGATCGCTTATCGCTTGCTGGGCCGGACGAGCGCGCTATTCCCTTCACCTTGATCAACCCGGAGCTAAGGTTATGAGCGCTGCATTACACCCAGTGCGACTCGTGGATTATCGGCGGCCCGAGTTTCTGGTCGATACCGTCGATCTGACTTTTGAGCTTGACCCAGCCGCAACTATTGTGCGCTCCCGGCTGAGCTTACGCCGCAATCCGGTCGGCAATTCGGGCGCCCCACTCAAGCTCGATGGTGAGGACCTTCGATTGCGGAAGATCGCGCTAGATGGCGAGGCGCTTGGACCCAATCGCTACACACTTGACGATGGCGCGCTGCTGTTACCCGGCGTGCCTGACCGCTTCGTGTTAGAGATTGAGACCCAGATTGCCCCCAAGGAGAACACCGAGCTTTCCGGACTCTATACGTCCGGCGGAAACTATTACACGCAGTGCGAGGCCGAGGGTTTTCGGCGCATGACGTTCTTTCCGGACCGGCCCGATGTTATGGCGCGTTACACATGCACCATCATTGCTGACCGGGAGGCCTGCCCGGTGCTGCTTTCAAATGGCAACCCGGCGGGGCGCGGCGAGGATGGGGCTCGGCACTGGGCCAGGTGGGTCGATCCCCATCCGAAGCCCTGTTACTTGTTCGCACTCGTGGCGGGTGGTCTTGTCTCTGTGACGGACCGGTTCCGCACCTGCTCCGGCCGGAATGTTGATCTCGCCATTTGGGTCCGCCGCGGCGATGAAGATAGATGCGGCCACGCCCTTCGCTCACTCAAAAATGCGATGGCCTGGGATGAGGAAAAGTTCGGCCGCGAATACGACCTTGATGTATTCAACATTGCCGCCGTGTCCGATTTCAACATGGGAGCCATGGAGAATAAAGGGCTCAACGTATTCAACACACGCTATGTACTGGCGAAGCCTGAGACCGGAACGGATACCGACTACCAAGGCATCGAAACCGTCATAGCGCACGAATATTTTCACAATTGGACTGGCAACCGGATTACTTGCCGCGATTGGTTTCAACTGTCGCTCAAAGAAGGTCTAACCGTTTTCCGCGATCAGGAGTTCACGGCTGATCAAGGCAGCGCAGCCGTGAAGCGCATTGCCGACGTTCGGCGGCTGCGCGCCGCCCAGTTCCCGGAAGATGCCGGACCGCTTGCCCATCCAGTGCGACCCGAAACCTATGTCAAGATCGACAATTTCTACACTGCGACCGTCTATCAGAAGGGCGCGGAGGTGATTCGGATGATGCAGACGCTGATCGGGCGCGAGGCATTCCGGCGCGGGATGGACCTCTATTTCGAGCGGCACGATAACCAGGCGGTCACCATAGAAGATTTCGCGCAATGCATGCAGGACGCATCAGGCGTGGACCTAACGGAGTTCAAGCGTTGGTACTCCCAGGCGGGCACACCGGAACTGACAGTATCGGATCATTACGACCCCGAGCAGCGGCGATACACGCTTTTCGTCACCCAACGCATTCCCCGCTTTCCCGAAGCGCCGCCGCTCGTAATCCCGCTTGCGATGGGACTCCTCGACGAAACTGGGAAGGAACTCCGGAGCGGGATGCTGCACGTCACCGAGGGCGAGCAGAGTTTTGCGTTTGATGACGTCGCCGCAAAGCCTACTCCATCCTTGCTGCGTGGATTCTCCGCACCGGTGAAGCTGAAAGGACTAGAGCCTGAGCGGCTAAGATTCCTCGCCATCCATGATACCGATCCATTTGTTCGCTGGGACTCGGGCCAGCAATACGCGACCGGGGTGCTGTTGGGCTTGAGCGCCGACCCAGGCAAGCCCGTCGATGCAGGCCTGATTAGCGCGATTTCCGCTACTCTCGACCGGGCAGAAAGCGATCCGGCATTCGCGGCCGAGGCTATTGCGTTGCCCTCCGAGTCATTCCTTGCGGAACAAATCGAAGAACCTGATTTCGATGCCATCCATGCAGCTCGCGAGCGCGCCCGCGCGGGCATAGGCGCCGAGCTGCGCGACCGCTTCCGGGCCTTGTACGACGGATTGGAAGACACCGGCGAATACCGCATCGACGGGATTTCCATAGGCCGGCGTGCGCTGCGCAACACATGCCTGGCTTACCTCGCCAGCGAAGCCGACCCGGAAGGGATCCGGCTCGCCAAGGCTCAGTTCGATGCTAGACGGAACATGACGGATGTGCTGGCAGCCCTGGCCGTGCTCTCCAGCTACGATGTGCCCGACCGCGCAGTTGCGCTAGCCGGCTTTTACCAGCGCTGGCGCGACGATCCCCTAGTGCTGGACAAATGGTTTGCACTACAAGCGGCCTCGCCGCTGCCGGTTACGATTGAAACTGTACGCACTCTCATCGCTCATCCCGATTTCGACTGGCGCAACCCGAACCGGGTTCGCTCCGTCGTGGGTAGTTTCAGTGCCGGGAATCATGTACGGTTTCATCACAAATCGGGAATGGGCTACCGGTTCCTCGCCGAGGCCATTACCAGGCTCGATCCGATCAACGCGCAAGTGGCGGCGCGGATGGTTTCGCCCTTTGGCCAATGGCGTCGCCTTGATCGAGGGCGCCGCAGCCTTATCCGCGCGGAGTTAGAGCAGATTCTGGCGGTCCCCCAGCTCAGCCAGACCACCGCCGAGATGGTCGCGCGAAGCCTGGGATGAGGGTGTGGGGGAATCGAGCGGCAAACACCCTTGCAGATCAGCGGTCCGGCCAGCCGCCCTTGTACGCACCTCGCCATCGGCGAAGCGAAGCTTCAATAGCTGGGCCGGTCGCACCGAAGCCGCTTCGGTGACCGGCCGTCCGGCATTATCGAAGACAAGCGCGTAGCCGCGCTGCAGAACGCCTTCAGGGGAGACGCTCTCAAGGCGGGCGATCGCACCTCTTAGATGTGCCCGGGCTTCGCGGAGGACGGCCCGCAAGGGGGCCTGCGTTAGCCGCGCCAGCACGCGGTGGGCCGCCGCGTGCCGCGCCGAGACCGCATGGCGCAAACCGGCCGCAAGCCGAGCCCCCGCAAGGCCGAGCGCTGCCCGGCGCGCGGCCAATAGCCCCGGCAAGGCGAGCCGAAGCCGCAAACCTCGGTCGGCCAGCCTTTCCCGGCAACCCGCGATCATGCGCGGCAAGTCCGCGAGGCGATGCCCGGCGCGCGCCAGCGCTCCTCGCCGGGTCAGCAGCAGATTCTGCATAGCGAGAGTCAAGCGCTCGCTACGGTCGTCTAGCCGTTGCCGGGCCGTGCCGAGGAAGCCTGGCAGATCGGGCAAGCCCCGTTCGGCACGCGACAGTGCGAGCCGGCGCTCCTGCAGCATCCGGGTGAGCCCGCCGAGCAGCCGGGCGGATTTGTGTTGCAGATCGGCAACCAGATCAGCCCGCGGCGCGATCGCCAGCTCGGCAGCGGCAGTAGGGGTGGGCGCCCGGCGATCCGCCACATAGTCGATCAGAGTGGTGTCGGTTTCATGTCCAACGGCCGAGATCAGCGGGATCCGGCACGCGGCAGCCGCGCGCACCACCACCTCTTCGTTAAAGGGCATCAAGTCTTCGAGGCTGCCGCCGCCGCGGGCGATGATCACAACCTCGGGCCGCGGCACGGCTCCGCCGATTGGGAGCGCGTCAAAAGCGCGAATTGCGGCGGCGATACGAAGCGCCGCCCCTTCCCCTTGCACTGGCACCGGCCAAACCAGCACGAGCCGGGGGAACCGGCGAGCAATGGTGGTGCGGATATCCTGAATGACGGCGCCGGTCGTGGAAGTGACCACACCGATTACGGTTGGTAGGATTGGCAGCGGCCGTTTGTGGAACGCATCGAACAGACCCTCAGCCGCAAGCCGTTGCCGAAGCCGCTCAATCCGCGCCAGTAGCGCACCGATCCCGGCATATTCCATGCGGTCGATCACGAGCTGATAGCTGGAGCGATCCGGATAGGTTGAGAGGCGGCCGGTTGCGACCACCTCCAGCCCGTTCTCTAAGGAAAGCGAGACCCGGGCCATGGAGGAGCGCCAAATAACTCCGCCGAGCTTCGCACCGGCATCCTTGAGGCAGAGATAAACATGGCCGGAGCTGTGGCGCTTGAGCTCGGTGATCTCGCCGCGCACCCGCACCCGGCCAAAGGTGCCCTCGAGCGTGGTCCGCACGCGGCCCGCCAACTCAGACACCGTGTATTCAGGCACGTTGGTCGGGCGCATGTCGTTCATGGCTGGGTCTATGCTAGAC
>JAFAHH010001049.1 GCA_019237355.1 Acetobacteraceae bacterium
TGAATCGGGCTCTGGTGATGTTACTCGCCGCATGCGCTTTGATCATCATCGTCGCTCTCGTCGTTTTGGGTGTGTTCGCTCCCGGTCCGGTTCCGCACCCGGTCGAAAAAGTGCTGCCGAACGAGCGGTTCCAGTCGCGATAGGCCGGAACTTTGGACCGCCACGCCGAGGCCTTCCTGGAGATGATCGCCGCTGAACGCGGCGCAGCGCGGAACACGCTAGCCGCTTATGCGGCAGACTTGACGGATTTCGCCCGGTTTGCCGCTGCCCGGGGCCAGGAACTTGCCACGGCCGATCCAACCCTGCTGCAGATTTATATCGCTGAACTTGATGCTGCTGGGCTGACCGCCCGTACAGCAGCCCGCCGGGTCTCGGCGCTGCGCCAATTTTATCGGTTCCTGCTGCGAGAGGGCTTGCGCGCCGATAACCCCACGTCTCTGCTCGATGCTCCGCGCCTCGGCAAGCCTATTCCAAAATATCTGACCGAGCAGGAGGTGGATTCGTTGCTGGAAAGCGCGGCGCAGCACGGCGCGCTTGCCCATGCCGCCGTTGAAATCCTTTATGCGACCGGGTTGCGCGTATCGGAGCTGCTCGCTTTGCCTCGCTCCGCGCTGGCGCGTAACGCCACCGTACTGCTCGTACGCGGCAAAGGCGGACGCGAGCGCATGGTCCCGCTCTCCGAAGAAGCCAAGAAGGCCGCTGCCGCCATACCCGCACGGGGGCGCTGGCTTTTCCCCGGGCGCGATCCCCGCCGCCCCATGACACGCCAGGGCTTCGCGCTCATGCTGAAGCAATTAGCGTTGGCAGCCGGCCTCGACCCGGCCCGGGTCTCGCCGCACGTGCTGCGCCACTCATTCGCCTCACACATGCTGGCCCGCGGCGCGGATTTACGCAGCTTGCAAATGCTGCTCGGCCACGCGGATATTTCGACAACCGAGATTTATACTCATGTCCTGGGGGAGCGGCTCCAGCGATTGGTGGAAGCGCATCACCCTTTATCGGATAAACTGGATTCGGCATCCAAGCCTATCAGCGAATGAATAGAAGCGTAAACCAGGCGAAATATGAAAGCACAAAGCCAGCCGCCATCAGGTCGGTCATCCACTGACAAAAACGCAACGGAATAGGGGAACAACTGTCGCTCCCCAATCGCTCGATGATAAGCTCGACCCTCCTGTTGGCGGCGGAGATATACCTGCGAAATGTCACGATCGCGACGAAGGCAAGTATGTGCATCACGAGAAAGACAAAAAATATTGCGTAACTGATGCCGCGGGTGCGGAGTACGGGCCATTGATTGGAGCCGGCGATGATAAGCCCGATCGCCGCAAGGCTGAACATAAGAAAGAAACTAAACCAATTGACGAATTGCCGTAGATTTGAGCGGAGATGGCAATTTATCTCCTGATACTCCCGTAAAAGGATCTCCGTTCTTTCCACGGTCTCATCACCAGGGTCACGGTGTCGGTGCCTGGCGCACTATGTTTGTGGCCCAGCACAGACCGATGGTCGCGCCCTTCATATAAGGAAGCAGAACGAGGCATAAGACGACGGTCAGCGGCACCCATATTGCGGCCTGGACCAACATAGGGGGCTCATAGGCGCGTTCCACCCACACGAAAAGCGGCACCACGATGTGACCGACAACCAAGATGGCGAGATAGGGCGGGAAATCATCGGAAGGGTAAATGCAATTGTCCGCCCCGCACACGTCGCAAGGCGAGCGTACTGTGAGGTAGCCCCGGAACAGGGGACCTTGGCCGCAATTCGGGCACCGTCGCGCCAAGCCGCGCCGAATTCCGGTCCAGACTGTTTTCTCTTCGGCTATGGCTGACTCCTTTGACCGACCTTATCCATGAGCAGCGTGCTCAGCTCAAGGTGCTCCTTCGAATGTCACTCAACCTATCGAGGCCCATCCTGATGAACTTCAAGGGTAAGGCTATTCTCGCGCCAGTTTTCCATCGATGCGGCGCCAGAGATGGAGCGGATTGCCGTCGCGCACGGGTTCCGGCAGCAGCGGTCCAGGGAAACTTTGATAACAGACCGGCCGCAAGAACCGGCGAATGGCGAGCGTACCAACCGAGGTCATTCGGCTATCCGATGTCGCCGGGAAAGGCCCGCCGTGAACCATGGCGTGTGCGACCTCCACGCCGGTTGGGAAGCCGTTGACCAGTATTCGCCCGGCCTTGCGCTCGAGAGTCGGCAGCAAGATGCGAGCACTGTCCAGATCCTCCGGATCCATTTGTAATGTTATGGTAAGCTGGCCTTCGAGTTCCTCGGCCAGGCTGCGCATATCATGGATGTCGCGGCAACGAACCAGCAGCGAGGATGCGCCGAATACTTCCTCCTTCAGCACCGGATCGGAGCGGAAGGTTTCCGCGTCGGTCGCGAATAGAACCGACCGGCCTTGATTGCCGCCCGCGCCGATCTGGCCACGGGCGAGCGCTTCCACCTTTGGGTGCCGTTCGAGCCGGTCCACGCCTGCCTGATATGCAGCGAAAATCCCGGAAGTCAGCATTGTCGCCGAGGGTCCGGAGGTAATTGCGCCAGAGGCGGCGGAAACAAAGCCATCTAACCCTTGGCCAGGTTGGGCCAACAGCAATCCGGGGTTGGTGCAGAACTGCCCAGCACCCATCGTAAGCGAGCCGACCAAATCCTTTCCGATTTCCTGGCCGCGTGACGCCAGGGCAGCCGGAAGGATGAATACCGGATTGATGCTGCTCATTTCAGCGAACACCGGGATGGGTTCGGGGCGGCGTGCCGAGATCTCCATCAGGGCGAGTCCGCCCCGGCGCGAGCCGGTGAAGCCCACTGCTTTAATGCGGGGATCAGCCACGAGCCTGCCCCCGATTTCAATGCCGGCTCCAAACAGCAACGAAAAAATGCCCTCGGGGAGACCGCAGTCCGCCACTGCCGCCTGAACGGCCCGGCCGACAAGCTCCGAAGTGCCCGGATGCGCGGGATGGGCCTTGACGACCACCGGGCACCCGGCCGCAAGTGCCGATGCCGTATCGCCGCCTGCGACGGAGAAGGCGAGCGGGAAATTGCTTGCCCCAAATACCGCAACGGGTCCCAGCGGGACCATCCGCAGCCGCAGATCCGGGCGGGGTAGGGGGGTGCGATCCGGAAGGGCGGGATCGATCCGTGCCTCGACCCAGCTCCCTTCGCGCACCACCTCGGCGAAGAGCCTGAGCTGGCCCACTGTCCGAGCCCGCTCGCCTTCGACGCGTCCCCGGGGCAACCCTGTTTCCGAAGTTGCCCGCTCGATCAGCTCATCGCCGATATCAAGGATGCGTTGCGCGATTTCCTCGAGAAGGCGGGCGCGCGGCTCAAATCCCGTCTCGCGGAATGCATCGAACGCCGCCCAGGCAAGGGCACAGGCTTGATCGACCTCAGCCGGTCCACCCTCGCCAAAGGCCGGCTCAAGCTCTTTTCCCGAGCTCGGATCGATTGCCCGAAACATGCCCTCTTTGCCGCGGACGCGAGCACTGCCGATCAGCATTTCTCCGGTGATGGTCATGCCCAACCCTCCTCCTGCTCGCCCTGTGCGCAAAGCCTCCTCTCGCCCCGCCCACCACCGGGTAGGGGAGAGGAGGGACAAATCCTTCGGTACACCTTTAACTTTCGTCGAATGGCGTTCAGGTGCTGCCCACCACCGCTCGGATAAACGTGCGCGTCCCCTTGGGTGTCCCCGCGAAAGGCGAACTAGGCTTGTACACAAGCAGGTGATCCGGACAGCTCGTCGATCTGGCCCTGCGCTCCACCTAGGCTTCGTGGCCATGCGAGTTCCCTGATTACCCAGCTATCACCGCGGCGCTTCGGTCCGCAGCAATCGGCGGCAACCGCCTGCCGCCGCTCGCGTAAGTAGTCAAGCGTTGACAGGAAGACCGGACCCCTGATTTCTTGAGATATGAGGGCTTCGGGTCGAAGCGATCACGTTCTAACATTTAGTTCTGAGACCGCGATTGGGGCTTCCGGGATGCCGCGTCAAGCCATCGGGCTTCGGGCTCAAGACTCATAAGAAACGGAGGGGAGCATGCGTCAGATCATTCGGGCTGCTGCTGTGGCGGTCTTGCTGGGTGGGTTTACGGCTCAGGCTGAGACGATCACCATCGCCACCGTCAATAATAACGACATGATCGTAATGCAGCGCCTCTCCTCCACCTGGGAGAAGGAGACAAACAACAAAATCAATTGGGTGGTGCTGGAAGAGAATGTCCTGCGTCAGCGGGTAACGACCGACATCGCCACTGGCGGCGGGCAGTTCGACATCCTGACCATCGGCTCATACGAGACGCCGATCTGGGCCAAGCAAAATTGGCTCGCGACACTCGACGATTTCCCCAAGAACTATGATCTCAACGATATTTTCCGCCCAGTCCGCGAGGCGCTCTCCGCGGACAATCACCTTTATGCCGCGCCGTTTTACGCCGAGAGTTCCTTCACGATGTACCGCAAGGACCTTTTCGACCAAGCTGGGCTGAAAATGCCCGACCAGCCACGCTACGACGATATCGAACGGTTCGCCAAGGCACTGACGAAGCCCGACCAACAGCAATATGGGATCTGCCTTCGCGGCAAGCCCGGCTGGGGCGAGAACATGGCGTATTTCGATACATTGGTGAACACATCTGGTGGCCGCTGGTTTGATGAGTCATGGAAGCCCCAGCTCAACCAGCAGCCCTGGCACGATGCGCTAAGCTTCTATGTGAACCTTCTGCGCAATTATGGACCCCCTGGCGCGAGCTCGAACGGCTTCAACGAAAATCTTGCACTGTTCTCCACCGGGCATTGCGCCATGTGGATCGATGCCACGGTGGCCGCCGGGTTCGTCTCAGACAAGAAGAGTAGCCAGGTGGCTGATAAAGTCGCCTATGCTCCCGCCCCGATCGCCAAGGTGCCAAACGGCGCGCACTGGTTTTGGGCCTGGGCGCTGGCCATCCCCAAGACCTCGAAGAAGGCTAGCACGGCCAAATCGTTCCTTGCCTGGGCGACCTCTAAGGATTACGTGAAGCTGGTCGCGAATACTAATGGCTGGGGCGGCGTGCCTCCAGGGACGCGTAAATCGACCTATGACAGTCCGGACTACCGAAAGGCGGCCCCGTTCGCACCGCTCGTCGAGCAGGCCATCCAGACCGCGGATCTCGCGCACCCGACGGCGCAGCCCGTGCCTTATACGGGAATCCAATACGTGGCCATTCCGGAGTTCCAGGCGATCGGAACGACGGTTGGTCAACTCGTAGCGGCCGCCCTTACTGGCCAAACCACCGTCGATGGTGCCCTGCAGCAAGCGCAGGACCAGACCACCGCCATGATGGAGCAGGCGGGTTACACACAATAGGCCCTGAATAGGCCCCTGGGGGCCAGGAGCGGAGCCATGGACACGGCTCGAACCACTGCACTGCTGCGCACGAGAATCTCCCGCCGTGGCCCGGCTGTACGGGCGAAAGGGAGGGGCGGGCGCGTTCACACCTTGCCACTCGTCGCCCCGTCGGTGTTGTTGCTGCTTGCCTGGTCGCTGATCCCGCTGGCCATGACGCTGTGGTTCTCGTTCCGGCGCTATAACCTGCTGAACCCGGCAATCCATGGCTGGGCGGGTTGGGCCAATTATCGGTTCCTGTTCGCCGACCCAGCGCTGGTCTGGTCGCTGATTGTGACGGTGGTGCTGGTCGGCGCGGTGTTGGTGATCAGCGTTGGGCTCGGCGCCGTGCTGGCCGCCCTGTTCACGGAGGAATTCCCCGGGCGCGGCATCGCCCGGGTGCTGATGATCTCGCCCTTCTTCGTCATGCCGACCGTCAGCGCGCTCGTTTGGAAGAACCTGCTGATGCAGCCGGTGAATGGGCTATTTGCTTCCCTTGCGCGCGGCTTCGGCTTGGCGCCGGTCGATTGGTTCGCCCAACTCCCTCTTACCTCCATCATCCTAATCGTTGCCTGGGAGTGGCTGCCTTTCGCCTTCCTGATCCTGCTGACCGCGCTGCAATCGCTCGACGAGGAGACATTGGAGGCGGCACGGCTCGATGGCGCTGGGCCGGTCGCAATCTTTTGGCATGTGCAGGTTCCCCATATGGGCCGCGCCATCAGCGTGGTCGTTATGATCGAGACGATATTTTTACTCGGCACGTTCGCTGAGATCT
>JAFAHH010001054.1 GCA_019237355.1 Acetobacteraceae bacterium
GGGCTTCGCGTGGCCAGATCGGCAAAACGCGTAAAGTCGCGATCTGCGGACCCCGTGGGAATCTGCTTCGACAGGTTCTCCTTGCTCTGCCGCACGTCCATCTCGGCCAAACGGCGGCAACCCGGCAGGCTCGGCCAACGGCGGCAACCCGGCAGGCTGCCTCCATCGCGATCAAGCCAAAATAGGGCTTGATTGCAACGAATCAAGATACCCATTTGGTTGTCAAGACCCCTTCCGGATTTTATTTTATTCAAGGAAGGAACGAAGTGCAAGGCAGGGGTAGTGTATGGCTACCCAAAGCAGCAGCGCTGGTCGAACAGGTGTTTGCCCCTACGGGGGCGGGTGCGACTGAATCGCTGCTTTTCTTTTGCTTCGAATCAGGGCGCGCCTGGATACTGGCGCGGCTGGATCGATTGTCTGTGGCGGCTGGACCGCACGAGCCGCCACGGTCTGGGGCTGCTGTTTGGGCTGCGGCTTGCGCTTCTGCTCCTCCCGGCGCCTGGCCTCGTGCGCGACGTCGAAGGGCTTGCCTATAGACCGACCGCAGGCCCACGCCTGAATCAGCAGCTTGCGCATGGCGGCCACGATGGCGAGCTTCTTCGGCTTCCCACATTCGTTGGTGAGGCGTTCGTAGAAGGCCTTGATAGCAGCGTTGCACTTGATCGCCACGAGGGTCGGCATGAAGAGTGCTCCCCGCACGCGGGCCGATCCGTTGCGACTGATGTGCATCCTCTTTTGTTTGTCACCGCTGTCGTGAACTTTCGGGTTAAGGCCAACGAAAGCGGTGATGCTAGCGGCCGTTGGAAAGCGATCAAGATTTCCGACCTCCAGGAGAATGACGGCGCACGTCCATTCGCCCAGCCCTGGAATATCTTTCATACGCTTCATTTCGGGTCGCTGCTGCACGAACTTGACGACGTCAGCCTTCATCCGATCAACCCTAGCCTGTGTGGACTGAAGTGCGAGCACCAGGCTCTTCACCGCTGCCGCGGCGGCGTCGCTCTTGAGAGCGGCGACGCTGGTCTTTGCTGCCGCTATCAACTCCTTGGCCTCGATCGTGTCAGCGACGTACGGCTCGAGATCGGCTGGCAGGGCCTCCGCGATCTGCCTGGCCGTCCCGAACCGCGACAGCAGCGCAAGCAGCCAGCCCTGGGGCCCGCCCCGGGCGTGCTGAACAAGTTCCGGCACAGTGGAGCCCAAGAGCTGCAGAAGCTGAGTCTTCTGCCTGGCGACCAGGCTGATAGCGTCACAGGTCAGACGGTACAGCACCACCACACCGTCGTCGACGGGGCTGTAGTACTGGTGCTTAGGTTTCTTCTTGGAGCGAAGGAACTCCACGATCGCCACAGCACTGAGCTCGTCAGTGACGTTCCGGTGCAGGTCTGCAGACCGAAAACGGCTGACCGCCAGCGGGTTGACCTGATATACCTCCAGGGTCAAGCCGATTGCTTCACGCTGCTGACAAGCGGTCGCGAGCCAATTGCGCTCGAAGCCTCCCGTCGCCTCGACCCCGAAGACGACCTCACCCTTAGATGACCAGTTCGCGAAGAGGTTGCACAGTTCGGAGTGTCCCCTGGGGATGTCGTACAGCTTCCTCTTCAGCTGCTGGCCTGTGTCATCGACGGCGAAGAGATCGAGGTATCCCTTGCTCACGTCACCGCCAACCCATGTTGTCATTCAGTTACCTCCTACTCAACTGGCTCCCGCCTCGATGGATGGATCACGCTAGCAAACGCGAGGTCAAGCCTCAAGATACCACATCGAACTGCCTCCACGAGCGGAGCGGACAATCTTGATCGCAAGGTCGAACCTTAAGCCCTATTGCGTCCGTTCAGGTTGAGCCATGTGCCTAATGCACCACTCCGGCGGGTGGCCACCTGCTTCCGGATAATGTGAATTGTTTTCCGGACAATACCCGGAAATAATCCACTGGCACTGTGCAGGGCCAAGCCGCATGAGAGCTGGATCTGCAGCAATTGTCCACTTATCCACGCCCTCTACTACGACTACGACGAGGTGGTGACTTCGTCACAAACCCATTGTACTAGCCCTATTTTGGCTTGATCGTGGGGCCCGCGGCCGGCGACTGCTCGCTACGCCCATGGGGAACTGCCGCCGACGGGAAGAGCAGGCGGAGGGCGGGGATCCGTTCACATTCCGGATGCCCGGTGGCGTGCAATCTTCACACACGCGGCAGGATCCGTGACCGCGCGGTGACGGAGCCGTTGCGATCGCGGGCATGGCCGCGGATATCATGAGCGCAGACAATATTTCGGAGGCACCGCAAATGAGCAACGTCATCGTCAACTCGCCCTTCGCAGCCGCGCTGCGGCCCTACCAGACCATGGGAACGCCCG
>JAFAHH010000422.1 GCA_019237355.1 Acetobacteraceae bacterium
TCGCGGCGAATCCAGAGCCGCCGCCTGAACTGGACCCGATGACGACCCTATTCCCCGACTTCTAACCCGAACCCCGTTGCTCCCATGAGTTCCTTGGCCGATTTCCTGAGCCAGAATCGCGGCCCCTCCGACCGCACCGCCCGCGAACTGACCGGCAAGGTGCAGTCGATCGTGTGGAGCAGCGACCAGCAGGACTACGCCATTGCCCGGCTGCAATCCGGCGAGATCGTCAAGGGGCCGATCGAAGACGAGCCGCTGGAAATGTCGGTGGTCTACCGCTTTTTGGGACGGTGGGAGACGCACGCCCGCCACGGGGACCAGTTTGCTTTCGACACCTTCATCCGCGACACCCCGCACCACCGGGCCGGCATCATCAAGTACCTGATCGAAACCTGTGACGGCATCGGCCAGCGCAAGGCGGAACGGCTTTGGGAGCTGTTTGGCTCGGAAGCGGTGGCAGTTCTACGGACCGAACCGGAGCGAGTTGCGGAATCTGGGGTTATCACCTACGAACAAGCTTTGGAAGCGGCGGAAGCTCTGTCCGGGCTCGCCGCCCTGGAAAAGACCCGCATCGACCTCTTTAGCCTGCTCTCGGGCCGGGGCTTCCACGGCCGGGCAGTGGCGGCCTGCATCGAGCAATGGGGGGCACGCGCCGCCGAGGCGGTGCGCCGCAACCCCTACGCCATGCTGGCCGCCGACATTCCTTCGGCGGGCTTCAAACGCTGCGACAAGCTCTATCTCGATCTTGGCAAGCCCAAGGACCGACTCAAGCGGCAGATGCTCTGTGCCTGGAACGCCCTCCGCGAGGACAGCAACGGCCACACCTGGTTCGCCCGCGGGGCGGTGGAGCAGGAAATCCGCCGCCAGATTGCCGGGACCAAGGTGGACCCGCTGGCCGCTCTGGTGCTCGGCAAGCGCGGCGGCTGGCTGGCGACCCGCCGCGACCCGCCCGGCAGCGAGCGCGTCTGGGTGGCCGAAGCAGAGAAGGCGCGGAAGGAACAGGATCTGGCGGATGACCTGCGCCGGCTGTTGCAGCGCGGCCGGGCGCTGGGCCGGTGTCTGTGGCCGCGCGAACTGCCCTCCACCTTGGGCCGCACCGGTAAATCACTGACCGAGCACCAAACCGGCAAGATCTACCCGATTCTCACCGCGCCCATCTGCCTGCTCACCGGGACCCCCGGCACCGGCAAGAGCTTCTGCGCGGCGGCGGCAATCAAGCAGGTGGTGGACACCTACTCGCTCTCTGACGTGGCCGTGGCCAGCCCGACCGGCAAGGCGGCGGTGCGGCTGACGGCGGCGATGCACGAGTACGGCATCCGCAAGACCGCCACCACGATTCACCGGCTGCTCGAAGTGGGCCGCAATGGGCACGACGGCAAAGGTTGGGGCTTCCAGCGCAACCGCCACCATCACCTGAACGAGCGGTTCATCTTCGTCGACGAACTCTCGATGCTCGACGTGGGCCTCGCGGCGGATCTGTTCGCGGCCTGCAGCGACGGCAGCCATATTTTCTTGATCGGCGACCCCTACCAGCTGCCGCCCGTGGGCCACGGGGCACCGCTGCGGGACCTCATCCGCTCAGGGGTGATCCCGGTCGCGGAACTGACGGAGATTCAGCGGAATGACGGAGCTATTGTCCAGGCATGCGCGGCCATGAAATCTGGCGGCGATTGGTACCAGTATGCCACGGACCGGCCCGACATCGAGCACGGCAAGAACCTGGTCCACGTCGAGACACGCGACCCGGCGCACTCCCTGGAAACACTGCTGGATAAGTTGCGGCAGTTCCGGGCCACGGGCGAGTTTGATCCGGTGTGGGACTGCCAGGTGGTGGTGCCGATCAATGCCAAGTCCGAGCTATGCAGGGTGCGGCTCAACCAGCTGCTGCAGCAGGAATTGAACGGCGACGGCGAGCGCGTGGACGGCAACCCGTTCCGGCACGGGGACAAGGTGATCTGCCTCAAGAACGCCATGTACGACCTGGAGCCGGCGGGCGACACCTACGTGGCCAATGGCGAGATTGGCCAGGTGATCCACGTGGACACGACGCAGACCTTGATTCAGTTTCCGCTGCCCGAGCGGGTCATTCGGTTGGCCGTCGGCAAGAAACGCAGCGCGGCCGAAGAGGAGAACGAGGACGAAGCGGCCGAGGGGGCGGGGCGCTCGAGCAGCAGTGGGAAGAAGTTTGACCTGGCTTACGCGGTGAGCTGCCACAAGATGCAGGGGAGCGAGGCGCGAGTGGTGTTTGTGCTGGCGGACAACTCGGGGAGCGCGCACCGGGTCACCAACCGGGAGTGGTGGTACACGGCCATTTCGCGGGCGCGGCGGCTGTGTACGATCATCGGCGAGCGAGCCACGGTGGAGCGGCAGTGCCGGCGGGTCAGCTTGGGGATAAGGAAGACGTTCCTAACGGAATTGCTAACGCAAAACACACCAGCGCAAAAGACAACGAATGATGAGACGGGGTTTAGGCATGGCGGGTGAGAAAACACTCGAAGAGATTTTTTTGAACGAAACAGGGACACGTTTTTCAGCCACGATCATTATCGACGTTCAAGAAAAACTGCCCTTCACGTTTGATGGTTTCACAATGAGGGCCAACCGTGGGTCGAGGCTCAAGGGTGTGTACACAGTAACACGATCATTAAAGACTGGAGATTACTCATTAGAAGGTTTCGAGAACGACGTTGCTATTGAAAGAAAGTCGCTCACTGATTTGTATTCAACGCTGAAACACCGCAGGGAGCAATTTGAGAATGAACTTTCCAGACTGTCCGCGATGAAGTTTGCAGCAGTCGTGGTGGAAGCGGACTGGCGCCAAATCCTTGGGTTGTGGCCTGAGTATTACGAAAGGCTGGTGATGATGATAAACCGGCTGTTGGAAGGAAGGATTGGCCAGGTCTTAGGGTTTTTCAATGCGGACAAAGAGACTGAAAAGGTCTGGGGTGAGAAGCCGCCAAGGTATTTGAGTCCTGTGACTGTTCATCGTTGCATTATTGCCTACCAAGAGCGATTTCCACGAGTTCATTGGTGGTTCTGCCCGGAACGCTGGTTCGCAGAGAGAACAACCTTCCGACTCCTGGAGAGGTTTTGGCGAGATCATTATAGGAGCCAAGAAGAGCATTGCACGGGTCGAACTGGTTGCTTGTTGCCAGGAATGTGAAGGCGGTAGTCAAAATGAGTGCTCAGGCAATAGCTAACGAGTCAAGAGCGCTGGCACCGATCGCGTTCGGC
>JAFAHH010000403.1 GCA_019237355.1 Acetobacteraceae bacterium
CGGCCACGTGGACGATGCGGGCGCTGCTTACGGCCCTCACCGCCTGGGTGCGGGATGGTGAGCTGCCGCCCCCGAGTTCCGCGCCCCGGATTGCGGATGGCACCCTGGTGCCGGCCGATGCCGTACATTTCCCCGCCATCCCAGCCAATGAATATGGCGGGGTCCGGCGCCCAGCGGTTAACTTCCGGGCCGAGACGAACGCGCTGCACCCGCTTGACCGCGGCCCCGATTACGATCCGGCGCATACAACTGGCACGATCAGCATCGAGCCGCCCCGGATATCGGCGGGCAGTTACAATATCCTCGTCCCGCAGGTCGATGCAGATGGAAATGATCTGGCCGGCATTCGCGACGTGTACGCGCAAGTGCCGATTGGTACCTACGCCGGATGGAATTTATTCCGGCCGGATTGGTTCGGCGAGGGGCTTTGCAGCCTGGCCGGCAGCTTCGTTCCGTTCGCTACGACGCTCGCCGAACGCCAAGGCACAGGTGACCCGCGACTTTCTCTTCAGGAGCGCTATCCGGCCAAACAGGCTTATGCGGAGGCCATTCGCTCGGCGGCCGAGAGACTGGTCCGGCAACGGTTCATGTTGCCGGAGGACGCAGAACGCGTGGTGGCTGAGTCTGAAGCGAACGGGGTCCGGACAGGTCCTTGACGACCCGTTACGGGCGAGCCGGTGCGAGCTTAGCTTCCAGGCGCCTAGAGCGGTTAGCACCCATGTGGAACCGCTCTAGGGACTTTGGTTTCAGAGCGCGATTCAGGCTTTCCGACGATCGGGACCCCAATTCGCTTGCGAATTGGGAACCCGAGTCCGCCTCAAGCCATCGCGCTCTAGCTCCCCGCGTACTCAGGCGAGGCTGCGGGAGCGGCCGGAGCAGCCCCTTCTGCCAAGGCGCGCAAATCCCGCTCAGCCTCCTCCAATCCTTGCGCCGAGGCCTTCTCCAGCCAAGCGCCCGCCTCGTCCAAGTCTGTTTGCTCGGCGAGCCCGCGCGCCAGGTACCGACCGAGCATCATCTGTGCATGGGCGTGACCGCGCTCAGCCGCGGCGCGGAACCAGCGCTGGGCCGCCGTCCGGTCTTCCGGCACGTCATGCCCGCCCCCGAGCAGGGCGCCGAGCGCGAACATTGCCCCAGCATGGCCCTGGGCCGCCGCCTTTTCGAACCATCCCCGCGCCGCGGCATGGTCGCGCGGCCCGCCGCGCCCATTAACCAGCATCTCTGCGAACGAAACCTGTGCGTCCACCATGCCCGCTTCGGCCGCGCGCGCGACCCAATGGCGCGCCTGCTCGAGATCGCGCTCCACACCCCTTCCTTCGGCCAGCATGCGCGCGAGCCAATACTGCGCCGGAACCACGCGTTCTGCAGCCTTCCTCAGCCAGCGCACTGCCTCAGCATCGTTGCGCTCGACACCAATCCCTTCGGCCAGGCAGATCGCAAAGTTGAACGCAGCGACTAGATCGCCGGCGTGGGCGGCCTCCTCGAACCATTGGCGGGTCTTAACCAGGTCGCGGGCTTCCCCGCCGCCCTTCAGGACCAGGTTGGCGAGATCGGTCTGCGCAAGCTTGTTCCCAGCTTCCGCCGAGACCCGGAACCAGCGCATGGCCTCCTCACGGTCGGGCGCCACTCCAGCGCCTGTAAGATGAAGCATCCCGAGCGCCCGGCAGGCACCTTGGTGACCAGCTTCGGCCGCCCGGCGATACCATATCGCGGCTTCGGCGTAATTTGGCGGCAGATCGCCTCCCCGGGCGTAAAGGTCGCCCACGCGGGCGGCAGCCTCGCTGTCCCCCGCCAGCGCTGCGCGGCGCAGCCAGGATTCCCCTGCAACCGGATTGCGTTCGACCCCGAAGCCTTCCAGTAACGCCATCCCATACCGCATCTGGGCATCGCGGCTGCCTTTTTCGGCGGCTTGGGCATAACACTGGGCGGCGGCAACCCGGTCTTGGGGCACGCCCACCCCGCGTTCGTGCAGCAAACCGAGCATGTAAAGCGCGGTCGGCAATCCGGCGGAAGCCGCCCGGCCAAGCCATTCGGCGACCTCCTTCTGGGTCTGCTCGTCCTGGCCCTGGCGCGTTAGCGCCATAGCGAGACCTAATGCCCCCTGGGGGGAGCCGGCTTTGGCTGCCTTCTCGTACCACTGCTGGGCTTGCTTCAGATCCCGCATGCTTTCGGGCCCGGAGGTGAGGACGTAGCCCAGCAGCGCTTGCGCTTCGGCCGATCCGGCCTCAGCCGCCCGACGGGCCCAATATTCGGCCGTTGCAAAGTCGGGCGCATCGGCCTGGTTCGCCTGAAACAGCAAAGCCGCACTTGCATCAGTGGTGTGATTTGCAATCCCATGCAGGTGCAGGCTGGCGAGAGCCGCCTGGGCGCCAAGATGGCCTTGGTTGCCGGCGCGTTGCAGCCACCGTTTCGCTTCGACCCGGCTCACGGGGACGCCCGCCCCCTCGAGATAGGCCCGCCCCACCCGGTACTCGGCTGCCGCCAACCCGGCTTTCGCGACGCGGGCAAACAGGAGGAAGGCCTTTCTCAGTTCCCCGTCCTGAGCTAGCCTCTCGGCACGGCGCAGGGCGGATTTGGCGGGGTATAAGCGGACCCAGCTCATGGTTCGCGCATTGCCTCTGCAACCGTCGGCAGCACCCGGCCGAGGAGGTAATTGAGCACGGTGCGTTTCCCCACTTTGATGTCGGCGGTTACTGGCATGCCGGGGGCGATGTGGAACCCGGGCGGGGTATCGTGCAGCTTCACCTCATCGATGCTGATACGCGCCCGGTAATAGGGATCCACGCTCGTCGGGTTAAGCGGCACTTTCCCCGAGCGCGTCCGCTGCTCATCAGCCGGGGTAAAACTATCCGGACTGATCGTGCGCACCACGCCATAAGCCAGCCCGTACTGGCTGAACGGGAAAGTATCGAACTTGATCGCGACCGGGTCGCCGGCGTGAACAAATCCATCATCCCGGCCTGCAACGTTCGTCTCAACCTCAAGCGGGGCGTTCAGCGGCACCAACGTCAAGAACGCTTCGCCCGATTGCAGCACCGAACCTACCGAGACTTTCGAGACGCTAAGCACAGTCGCGTCGGTGTCCGCCCGCAGTTCCACCAATTGCCGGCGGCGTTGCGCCTTCGCAAGCTGCTCCTTCAGATCCGCAAGCTTTCGGGTCTGTTCCGCAAGATGCTGTGAAACCTCAGCCTTCCAGTTCTGGAAGTAACTTGCCCGCTCCGCGCTCATGGCCGAAATGTCGCGGCGGGCGCTTTCAGCGGTATTCATCGCATTCGCCAGCCCCCGCTCGATCTCGAGCCGGTTATCAGTGGCCGCGAGTGAGTTCAGCTTGCTGCCCACCTGAAGCTTTTCAAGCTCGAGGCGCATCTCTTCGACCCTCTCGGCCACCGCCCGGCGCTGGCGATAGGATTCGATATCAGCCACGCTGCGGGCCAAGGTGGCGGCTAAGCCGTCGATCTTCTGCTTGTAATTTTCGAGCTTATAATTCTTCTCGGCTGCACGCTGGGCATAGATCGCCGCCTGCAGCATTAAGTTCGGATCAAGCCCGGTATAAATGAAGGGCTTATCTTCGGCCTCGGCTTGCAGCCGGGAAACCTCGGCCTCGAGGCTTGCGACTTGTGCGGCGAGCGAGCCCACATCTGCGGCAGCAAACGTAGGATCGAGCCGGGCAAGCACGTCGCCAGCGTGAACGATCTGACCTTCCTTGACGTCAATGGAACGGACGATGGCCGTCTCGAGCGGTTGCACGACGAGATTGGGTGCTTGCGAAACCACCTTGCCTTGGGCAGTCACGACCCGGTCGACCGGGATCAGCCACATTGCCGCGAGGGAAGCCGCGAACAACCCGGCGATGACCCAGGTTGTTCCCCGCGCGCTCCATGGGATGGGTGCCGCGAGGATGACCGACGAGGGAGATTGAAACGCGAGTACGATCGGCATGGCGGGGTCACGCAGCATGACCGCGTTGTCGGTTGTCTTTGCCATGTGCTTACTCCCCTTGCGCCATTGCCAGCCGTGCGTGGCGCGGACCCTGCGCATCGACATGCCGGTTCTGCTGCGCCCAAAGCTGACGATACATGGCGCAGCGCTCCAGC
>JAFAHH010001001.1 GCA_019237355.1 Acetobacteraceae bacterium
GCTGGATCGGCGCTCGGCGCCTTCATGTTCGGGATGACGACCGAAGGCGTGATCTACGCCGATTGGGACCCGGACTGGTTCATGTTCTTCGTCGGTGCAATGCTTCTATTGGGGACGATCGTCAATACCTGGGTCCGGGCGCGCGCAACCAGCGGGTAGAGCGCGATCGGCCTCCCAATTCGCAAGCGAATTGGGGTCCCGATCGTCGGGGAGCGTGAATCGCCGCTGTAAACCAAATACGAGAGCAGATCGCGGAGATAATGTGCTATGGCGAATCAATCTACGCCCATCATCCAGCTTACCAATATCGGTAAGAACTATGGCAACTTCAGCGCGCTCAAGGGCGTGAACCTGACGGTGCGCCAAGGTGAGGTAACCTGCATCCTAGGAGATAATGGCGCAGGCAAATCGACCCTCATCAGCATCATCGCTGGGCTACACGCCCACGATGAGGGCACCTATGCGGTCGATGGCCAACCCGTGCACTTCAGTTCCCCGCGCGAAGCCCTCGACCGCGGCATCGCCACCGTCTACCAGACTCTGGCGATGGTTCCGCTCCTCTCGGTGTGGCGCAACTTCTTCCTTGGGTCGGAGCTGACGCGCCCCGTGATTGGGCCGTTTCGCCGTCTCGACGTCGATACCATGTGGGCCAACACGGATAATGAGCTGCGCCGGATGGGTATCAACCTGGCTGACCTGGAACAGCCCGTCGGCACGCTCTCGGGCGGTCAGCGCCAGGTTGTGGCGATCGCCCGGGCGATTCACTTCGGGGCGCGCGTTCTCATTCTGGATGAGCCGACCGCCGCGCTGGGAGTGACACAGTCCGGCATCGTGCTGAGATACATCGCTGCCGCGGCGCGCCAAGGCATTGCCGTGATTTTCATCACCCACAATCCGCACCATGCTTACATGGTCGGCCATCACTTCTTGGTGCTGCAGCGGGGCCAGGTCGAGCTTGATGCGCCACGCTCGGAGCTCTCACTGGACAACCTGATGTTCCACATGGCGGGGGGTGCCGGCCTAGATGTCCTCGAACACGAGCTGCACGGGGCCCCCACGCCGGCTCCCGCAGTCACAAAGGAAGGAACGGCACCACCAGCAGCAACCTGAATGCGTGACAACCGACCATGGGTAGGACCGATCAGGCCGGCGTATTTGTGGCCGCGGCCCCGGAGATGATGGTGCCCGACACCGTCCCTTGCACGCTCGCGGTCTGCGCCGAGATGGTGTTCCGCGATCTGCCGATGGCCGAGCGGGTGAAGCGCATCGCGGCGCTTGGCTTCAAGGTCGAGATCTGGGACTGGACCAAGCACGACATCGACGCGCTGAAGGCGACCGGCGCGGCCTTCTCGTCGATGACAGGCTACGTTACCGGTGCACTCGCCGATGATGAGGGCGCCGACTGGACCCGGGCGATGGATCCCGTGCAGGATTTCTTCATTGCCCGCTACTTCGAAGCCTATTTGGCCGAGATCGATCACTTTTTGGATTGCGTCGAGAAGGGGACGAGGCCGCTGGCCGGGTTCAGCGAGGGACGCGAAGCCCTGCGGTTAGCCGACGCGGCGCTCGAGAGCCTGCACGCCGGGCGCACCGTTCGGCTCGAAGGCTAAGCCGCAAGCGGGGAGGAGATAACACCGATGGAAACGATCCGGCTGACAACCGCCCAGGCGCTCGTAACCTATCTCGGCGCGCAGCGCACAACCATTGGCGGAGGCGAGGCCCCGCTGTTTGCCGGGTGCTGGGCCATTTTCGGCCATGGCAATGTCTCCGGCATCGGTGAGGCGCTCTATCATGCCCGCGAGACATTACCAACCTTCCGCGCGCATAATGAGCAAGGCATGGCCCTTGCCGCCGTCGCCTTCGCCAAGGCTAAGAATCGCCGGCAGATGATGGCCTGCACCACCTCGATCGGCCCAGGCGCCATGAATCTGCTCACGGCTGCGGGCGTGGCGCATGTCAATCGGCTGCCAGTCCTGTTCCTACCCGGCGACGTGTTCGCCAATCGCCGCCCCGATCCAGTGCTCCAGCAAATCGAGGATTGGAATGACGCTACAGTCAGCGTGAATGACTGCTTCCGGCCGGTATCCCGATTTTGGGACCGGATTACCCGGCCAGAGCAGCTCCTGACCTCGCTGCCACACGCGATGCAGGTCTTAACCGACCCGGCCAATTGCGGACCGGTGACCTTGAGCATGTGCCAAGACGTCCAGGCGGAAGCCTATGATTTCCCCCAAGCCTTTTTCGCGCCCAAGCTCCATCACCTGCGCCGGCCGGGCGCCGATTCCGATGAGCTGGCGCGTGCCGCCGATCTGCTCCGTCGGGCTGAGCGGCCGCTGATCGTGGCCGGCGGCGGCGTGCTCTACTCAGAAGCGGCCGGAAGGCTCCGGGAATTTGCTGCGCACCATCAGGTGCCGGTAAGCGAAACCCAGGCCGGCAAGAGCGCGATGCCGTGGAACCATCCGCAGGCGGCCGGCTCCATCGGCGTCACGGGCAGCTCAGCGGCGAACACGCTTGCCCGCGAGGCCGATGTGATCCTGGCTATCGGGACCAGGCTGCAGGATTTCACAACCGGCTCACGCGCCCTCCTGCCGGGCGCCGCCAAACTAATCCAGCTCAACGTCCAATCGCTCGATTCGGGCAAACACAATGCCGTGCCCCTTGTGGGCGATGCCAAGCGCACCCTCGGTGACCTCACCGCCCTGCTTGGTGATTACGCCGCGCCGCCGGGTTGGCGGGAGCGATCGGGGAAGCTGATCGCCGAGTGGAACGCAGTCGTTGAGAAGGTGACCGCGCCGGGTAATGCCGCGCTCCCCACCGACGCGCAGGTCATTGGCGCCGTCAATCGCACCGCGAGCCCGCGCGATATCGTGGTTTGCGCGGCCGGTGGCTTGCCGGGAGAACTGCACAAGCTTTGGCGGGCAAGCGAGCCCAACGGCTACCACCTGGAGTATGGGTTCTCGTGCATGGGATACGAGATCCCGGGCGGGCTGGGAGTGAAGATGGCCCATCCCGACCGCGACGTGATCATAATGGTTGGCGACGGAAGTTACCTTATGCTGAACTCCGAGCTGCACACCTCGGTAATGCTGGGCAAGAAACTAATCGTTACCGTGCTCGATAACCGCGGTTTTGGCTGCATCAACAGATTGCAGCGCGAGTGCGGCGGCGAGTCATTCAATAATCTAATTGCCGATGTGGACCATAAGGCGAGCGAAACCTGGGTAGATTTCGCCGCACACGCGGCAAGTCTCGGCTGCATTGCCGAAAAAGTGAGCGGCATTGGTGATCTCGAGCAAGCGCTAAGGCGGGCCCGGCGAGCAGAACGTACTTGCGTGATTGTGATCGACACCGATCCGATGCCAACCACTGAAGAGGGTGGGGCCTGGTGGGATGTCGCGGTGCCTGAGGTTTCGCGTCGCGCGCAGGTCGGCGAGGCCCGCACCACTTACGACAAGATGCGGGCTGCACAGGCGATGGGTTGAATACTAACGAAGCAAGGACAGCTATGACAGTTCGCCTCGGCACTAACCCGATCGCCTGGAGCAATGATGACATGCCGGAACTCGGCGGGGACACACCGCTTGAGACCTGCCTTGCCGAGGCGAGCGAAGCCGGCTTCACCGGTATCGAAAAGGGCAATAAATTTCCCACCGACCCGGCCGCGCTGAAGCACGTGCTCGGGCGCTACGGACTGGAGTTCGTCTCCGGCTGGTATAGCGCCGAGCTCAGGAACCGCACCGTCGAGCAGGAAATCGCCATGATGCAGTCGCATCTTGACCTGCTCAAGGGTTGCGAATGCAAGGTCATGGTCTTCGCCGAGACCTCACGGACAGTGCAGGGCCGGCGCGACATTCCCGTCGCCGAGCGGCCGGTCATGGCCGAAACCGAATGGCCGGTGTTCCTCGAGCGGATCAGCAAGCTCGGGGATTGGATGGCCAGGCAGGGCGTGTCGATCGCCTTTCATCACCACATGGGCACGGTGATCGAGAAGGCGCGCGAGATCGACCGCTTGATGGACGGCACGCCCGATAGTGTTGGCCTATTGTTCGATACCGGCCATTTGACCTTCGCCGGTGAAAACCCCGCTTCCATCGCACGGAGATGGGCCAGGCGCATCAACCATGTGCATGCAAAGGACGTCCGCCCCGACATTCTCGAACGTGCGCGGAAGGAGCGCTGGAGCTTTCTCGATTCGGTGGTGAACGGCGTCTATACCGTGCCGGGAGACGGCTGCGTAGATTTCGCCTCGGCGCTCGAGCCGCTCGCGGATGCCGGCTATGAAGGTTGGTTGATCGTCGAGGCGGAGCAGGATCCCGCCAAAGCCCATCCTTTCACATACGCCAAGAAAGGATATGACAATCTTAGGCGCCTGGCGGAGCAGGCCGGCTTCAAGGTTGCCTGAGCAGAAAGTCTTTGGATCCAATTGAGAGGAACATCCATGCCGGCAGGCATTCAGCATTACATAAATGGTCGCTCCGTACCCGGTCGAAGCGGCCGGACCGCGCCCGTCTTCAACCCAGCGACCGGCGAAGCCGCCAATCAGGTTCCGCTCGCATCGCGCCAGGAAGTCGACGAGGCGGTGGCGGCCTCAAAGCGGGCCTTTCCGCAGTGGTCGATGACAACGCCGCTGCGCCGCTCGCGTATCCTAAACCGGTTTTTACGGCTGCTCCAAGACAATGTGGATCGTATCGCCCAGGTCATTACCGCGGAGCACGGCAAGGTGCTCTCCGATGCGGCTGGCGAACTCGCCCGCGGCATCGAAGTCGTTGAGTTCGCAGTCGGTGCGCCGCACCTGCTGAAAGGCGACATCACCGAGAATGTTGGCACGCATGTCGATAGCCATTCGCTTCGGCAGCCGCTCGGCGTCGTCGCTGGGATCACGCCGTTCAACTTCCCAGCCATGGTTCCGATGTGGATGTTTCCGGTGGCGCTTGCTTGCGGCAACTGCTTCATTCTGAAACCGTCCGAGCGCGATCCGTCGGCAAGCCTCATTTTGGCCGAACTGCTGCAGGAGGCGGGACTCCCCGACGGGGTCTTCAATGTCCTGCATGGCGATAAAGAGGCAGTCGACGCCATATTGCATCATCCGGATATCGCCGCCGTTAGTTTTGTCGGATCAACGCCGATCGCGCGCTATATTTACGAAACCGCGGCTCAGAGCGGGAAGCGCTGCCAGGCGCTCGGCGGGGCGAAGAACCATATGGTGGTGATGCCCGACGCCGATCTCGATCAGGCGATCGACGCTCTTATGGGAGCAGCCTATGGGTCGGCGGGCGAACGCTGCATGGCCATCTCGGTCGCGGTTCCGGTGGGAGAGAGAACGGCAGAGGAGCTGATCGGGCGGCTCGAGCCAAGGGTCCGCGCTCTCAAGATCGGGCCGGGAACCGACCGGGAAGCCGAAATGGGCCCGCTGGTCACGGGGCAGCACCGCGATAAGGTAAAGAACTACATCGATATCGGCGAACGCGAGGGCGCGAAGCTGGTCGTCGACGGCCGCGGGTTCAAAATGCAGGGCTATGAGAACGGGTTCTTCCTCGGCGGAACCTTATTCGATCATGTCACGCCAGAAATGACGATCTATAAGGAGGAGATTTTCGGGCCGGTGCTCTCGGTGGTGCGCTCGCCTGATTATGATACCGCAGCCGAGCTGATCAACAAGAACGAGTTCGGTAACGGCACGGCAATTTTTACCAGAGACGGTGACACGGCCCGGGAGTTCGCGCATCAGATTCAGGTGGGGATGGTCGGCATCAATGTGCCGATTCCGGTGCCGATGGCGTTTCACAGCTTTGGCGGTTGGAAGGCCTCGCTGTTCGGGGACCACCATATGCACGGCCCGGAAGGCGTCCGGTTCTATACCAAGCTGAAAACGATCACCTCGCGATGGCCGACTGGGATTCGCGGCGGCGCAGACTTCGTGATGCCGACCATGCGTTGAGGCAATCTGGCACAACGATTAGAATGAGATGGGACGACTCAATGCGGCCGAGAATGCGGCGCAGATGGACCAGTACCCGCCCGGTCGCTGCCGCCCGACTGAGGCAAGCTCCCGCGCAATCCTGGCATCTACCGACTTTTCAATCGGAGCAGACCAATGAATATCTGCATGGTTGGTTACGGCATGATGGGGGTGTGGCACTCGGAGGCGCTGCTCAAGGAAGCCGATATGGTGCTGCACACGGCCGTTGGCCGGCGGGCAGATGGGGTGCGCGCGTTCGCGGAGCGGTTTGGCTACAAGAAATGGACGGTCTCGCTCGAGGAAGCGCTTGCTGACCCGGCCATCGATATTGTCATCCTGGCCACCCCCAGCGACCAGCATGAGGCGCAGGCGATCCAATGCCTCGAGGCCGGTAAACATACGCTGATAGAAATACCGATCGCGATGAGCCTGAAAGGGGCGGAGCGCGTGGTCGCGGCCGGCGAGCGAAGCGGGAAGGTCTATGGGCTGAGCCATCCGATGCGGTTTCGGCGGGAGCGGGAAGGGTTGATCAAGCGCACCCGTGCCGGTGAGGAAAAGATCCGGCATATCGCGGGCCGCTTTTTCATCAAGCGCCTGATCAATATCGGCGCCACCGGTTACAAGCGAAGCTGGACCGATAACATCCTGTGGCACCATTTTTGCCATTTCGTCGATCTCGGCCTGTTTCTGTTCAACGGAGTGCCGGTTCGGTGCGTGCAGAGTTACATGGGCAAGTGCCACGAGCTGACCGGAATTCCCATGGAATGCGTGGTGCTCGTGGATACCGAGGCGGATCAGTCGCTTGTGGTACACGGCTCCTATCACGCGACGTACCGCTTTTACGACAAGCTCATCGTGACCGGTCGCGACACATATTTTTATGATATTCTCGCCGGCACGCTCCGCACTGCGGAGGGAACGACGCCGATCGAGGATGAACAGACAAATGCCGCGCATGTTATCACCGATTTCCTCGCGGCCGTGCGCGAGAACCGCCCTCCTCTCGCCTCCGGCCCTTCGGTTTTGCCGGCCATGCGCGTGCTACAAGCAGTGCAGGATGCATGGGATGCCGAATACGGGGCCCAATCGATTCCGGGGCGCCCGGTCGGCTGACCCTCGCCGGGCCTAAGGCCATGCCAAAGGCGAACGCCTCTCGTAAACCATGCGCCCAGGGGCAGCCGGCCCGCAATGAGGCGATCGGGGCCAATAACCACCTTGTCTCGCCCGCCAAACTCCCGCATTTTCGCCGGACGCCCGGACGAGGAGCAATAGAACGGAGCGAGGCAGGGGTACGGACGGCAATCAGGGCTGACCCCGCCTAAGTTCATCCCCGAGGCAGAGAGGAGCGGTATGGCGATTAACAAAGTCTACCCGGATGCGCGAGCGGCGCTGGATGGCCTATTGCGCGACGGCATGATGCTCATGTCGGGCGGATTTGGGCTATGCGGCATCCCAAGTGCGCTGATCGATGCGATCCGGGATTCGGGCGTGAAGAACTTAACTGTCATTTCGAACAATGCCGGGATCGATGGCGTCGGACTCGGTGTGCTGCTCGATACCAGGCAGATCAAGAAGATGATCAGCTCCTACGTGGGCGAGAACAAAACCTTCATGCAACAGTATCTCGCGGGGGAGCTTGAGATCGAATTCAATCCCCAAGGCACGCTAGCGGAACGTATTCGCGCCGGCGGCGCCGGTATCCCGGCCTTCTTCACGCCCACCGGCTACGGCACCGCCGTTGCTGAAGGCAAGGAGACGCGCGACTTCGATGGCAAACACTATGTCATGGAGCGCAGCTTGTTCGCCGACCTGGCGGTCATCCATGCTTGGAAGGCCGATACCGAGGGTAACCTCGTGTTCCGCAAAACTGCGCGCAACTTCAATCCGAACATGGCTACAGCGGCACGGGTTTGCGTTGTGGAAGTCGAGCACTTGGTCGAGCCTGGTCAGATCGATCCCGATCATATCGACACCCCGGGCATCTATGTGCAGCGGATTGTCAAGCTCGAGCATCCGGTCAAACGAATCGAGCAACTTACGTTGCGGAAGCGCCCGGAGGTCACTCCGGCGCAGGCTTCGGAATTTGAGCCGGCGGCAGCAGGGTCTGAATCAGCCGGCTAACGGAATAGGAGGAACTTAGATATGCCCTGGACCCGCGATCAAATGGCTGCCCGTGCGGCAAGCGAGCTGAAGGACGGCATGTACGTAAACCTCGGCATCGGTATACCAACTTTGGTGGCGAACCATATCCCGCCGGGCATGACGATCCAGCTACACAGTGAAAACGGCATGCTGGGCATGGGGCCGTTCCCGTTCGAAGGCGACGAGGACCCCGATCTGATCAATGCCGGCAAGCAGACCGTAACGGAGCTGCCGACCACGAGCTATTTCGATAGCGCGACGTCATTCGCCATGATCCGGGGTGGACATATCGCGCTCTCCATCCTCGGTGCTTTGCAGGTTGCAGAAAATGGTGACCTGGCGAACTGGATGATCCCCGGCAAGATGGTCAAGGGGATGGGAGGTGCGATGGACCTGGTTGCCGGTGTGCCGCGGGTGGTGGTGCTGATGGAGCATACGGCGGGCGGCAAGCCCAAGTTGCTGAAGCGTTGCACCTTGCCATTGACGGGTGCACAGGTCGTGAACCTGGTGGTCACGGAATTGGGTGTCTTCGATGTCGCCCCGGACGGATCTGGCTTGATTCTGGTGGATATCGCGCCGGGGGTCACGGCCGATGAGATCCGATCGAAAACCGAAGCCGCGTTTCAGGTGCATCCTGAGTTAGCTGCAAAAGCAGCTTGATCATTATACCCCGCCACGATCAGCACGCGCGCCCCTTCCAGGTGAAGCCGGTTTGGCTTGGACAGCCGATTGACAGCCCGGCACCTCCTTGCGTGACTCAGCCGCGATGGTCCGCTCGCGAGGATGGTGAAAAGGGAATGCCGTGCGGGGGATCGCGCCAGATCGGCAACATTGAGGGGTCATTGAAAAAGTGCGCTGATTGTACGCTAAGCGGGAACAGAGCGGGAACCTGGTCATGCGGCCAGAATCGAGGGCTTGGCTCTGAGCGGTCTCAGCTCGCCCGGCGCGGGCTGGTCATCAGAATCCCAAGCGTAGTCGCCGGTCAGCGACAGGTGCTCCCACCCGAGCGGTGCAGCGTGCTGCATCGACTCCGAACTCACCCCAAGGTCGGCCGCCGCGAGTTGGAGGTAACGCGTGTTCCAGAGGATCACGGCCACAACCAGATTGAGACCGGATGCGCGATACGCCTGATTTTCAAAGGTCCGGTCGCGCAGCTCTCGGAACTGGCAGAAAAAGATTGCGCGGGCGAGCGCATTCCTTGCCTCGCCCTTGTTGAGCCCAGCCTGCGAGCGGCGGCGCAGGTCGATGTCGCGCAGCCAATTGAGCATGAATATTGACCGCTCGAGACGGCCGACTTCCCGGAGCGCAACAGCCAACCCGTTCTGCCTCGGGTAGGCGGACAGCTTGCCGAGCATCGCTGAGGCGGTCACCCGCCCCCGATCGGATCGAGGTGGCGACCCGCAGAAGTTCGTCCCAGTGCTGATCAACGTGCTCGACATTGACGGGCGAACCGCCGTCGGCCAAAGGCACAAGCAATGGATCGATGCTCATTCCGGGCAGCAGATGGAGCCGGCGCTCTTTGAGGTCCCGCAGGCGAGGCGCGAAGCGGTAGCCGAAGAAAGGCATGAGCCCAAATACGTGATCGGATGCGCCGCCGGTGTCGACCGCATGCTCCGCAACTGTCAGGCCCGACTGATGATAGAGCAGGCCATCAAGAACATGTGGCGCCTCGCCGGCTGTGGCGGCAATAACTTTCGTGTGGAACGGGCCGTATTGGTCGGAAAGATGAGTATAGAAGCTGACGCCCGGTTCGTTGCCATGCCGCGCGTTTATATCGGCGACCGCCTCGCCTGGTCCGCCGGCGAAGAAATGCTGGTCGTCGGAACTCGCCTTCGTGCCGTCGCCCCAGATTCGCTATAGCGGCAACGCCCGGGGCGCGTCGATCAGACGGGCGAGGGCCTCGGCATAGGCCGCTTCGCTGACATGCCTCGTGAACGAGCGCGAGCTGGCGAAGCGAAGCGCCGCGGCAAGTCTCCGACATTCGGGTTAGAGCACGATCGCTTGAGGCGGAAACGTCGGAAAGCGTGAATCGTGCTCTCGAACAAGACTCGCTAGAGCATGTTTGTTTCTGCTAAAAACAAACATGCTCTAGGCCGAGATTGATGCCATCGGCCAGCACGCATGTGAGCAACGCGTTTCGGTCCTCGCAAGCGCGGCCTGTGCGCCGATGCGTGAAGCCATGGAGCGTTTTCGAGCGTGCACAATCCAGCATTCCTTCTGCCGCGTGACACTTACCAGCAGCCGCTGCTCATTCCGCGAGCTCCCTCATGACCGCGTAAAGATCGGATTTACCCTCGAAGCCGATCCCGGGTAGATCAGGCATGGTGATGAGACTATTCTCGACGCGCACGCTGTCGGGGAAGCCGCCGTAGGGCTGGAACAGGTCCGGGTAGCTTTCATTGCCGCCGAGGCCGAGCCCGGCGGCGATGTTGAGCGACATCTGATGCCCGCCATGCGGGATGCAGCGCCTGGGGGACCACCCTGCGGCTTTCACCGCCTCGAGCGTGCGTTGATACTCGCACAACCCATATGACAGCGCGCAGTCGAACTGGAGGTAATCGCGATCCGAGCGCATCCCGCCATAACGCAACAGGTTGCGCGCGTCCTGATGGCTGAACAGGTTTTCCCCGGTCGCCATCGGTCGAGGGTAGAATTCTGCCAGCGTCGCCTGCAGTTGGAAATCGAGCGGGTCGCCGGCTTCCTCGTACCAAAATAGCGGATAATGGCGCAGCATTTTGGCGTACGCGATCGCGGTTTCGAGGTCGAATCGCCCGTTCGCGTCCACGCAGAGCTGGGCGTGGCCGATGCGCCTTAGCACGGCCTCGATGCGCTCGCGATCGTCATCGATGGACGCACCGCCAATCTTGATCTTCACGGCCGAATAGCCGCGATCCAGATAGCTCTGCATCTCAGCGCAGAGCGCATCCGTGCCTTTGCCAGGATAATAGTAGCCGCCCGCGGCATAGACGAAGACGCGCGGGTCCGGCTCCAGCCCATGGCGTTCCGCGAGCAACCGGAACAGCGGCTTGCCCGCGATCTTGGCTGTCGCGTCCCACACGGCCATGTCAATCGTACCCACCGCAACCGAACGCTCGCCGTGCCCGCCCGGCTTCTCGTTTCGCATCATCGTGTTCCAAATGCGGTCCGGATCGAGGTTGCTGCCGCTCTCATCGAGCAGCGACCTTGAATCGGCCTCGAGGATCCGCGGCGCGAAACGCTCGCGGATCAGCCCACCCTGGCCGTACCGGCCGTTGGAGTTGAAGCCGTAGCCGACCACACGCTTTCCGTCGCGGACGGTATCGGTGACGATCGCAACGAGGCTGATCGTCATTTTGGAGAAGTCGATATAGGCGTTGCGGATATCGGACGCAATCGGCTTGGTCACCTCACGTATATTCAGAATTTTGACCATGCTATTTTCCCCCATTCGTCTGTTTGGACGCCGGTGGATCCTCATTGCTGGGATTCAACCGCATCGGCTTTCGGTCGAAAGGACCATCATAGCGAGCTTCCACCGCAGATCACCAGATGCTGACCCGTGATGGCGGCGGCGTCCTTAGACAGCAAAAAGGCAGTGAGCGCGGCGACCTCCTCCGGGCGAATGAAACGGCCGATCGGAGGTTTTCGGGGCAGTGTGCCGCTGCGCCTCGGGTCGAGCAGCATGGGGGTTTCGGTAGCGGCTGGGGCGACGACGTTTACCGTAATCCCGCGAGGCGCCAGCTCGATCGCCCAGGATCGAGCCAGTCCGATAAGGGCCGCTTTGGTCGCTGCGTACTGACTTCTTCCGGCGGCCCCGGCCGCAGTCCTGCTGCCGAGCAACACGATCCGCCCCCCATCTGGCATGGCCGGCACCAAGGCATTCGCCAGCACGGTGGGTGCGGCCACGTGCAGTTGCCACATCGCGTGCCCAGCAGCGGCGTCGAGATCGCCTAGCTCGCCAACCCGCATGAACCCGGCCGCATGCACGAGCGCGTCGGCTTTGATCCCAGCCACCGCGTGCTGAACCGCTTGGTCATCGAGCAAATCGGCCGCGACGAAGGTTAAACCAGCAGCTTCCTCAGGCTTCGTCCGGCTGATCCCGGTGACGCGCCACCCATCGGCAATGAGGCGCTTGACGATGGCGGCTCCAATCCCCGAGCTGCACCCTGTCACCACAGCGTGTCCCGGATGGCCTTCCCATTGCGCTGCCTGCTGCAGCGCGGGCCCCATCAGGATCAGCTCCTAACCCAATCCTCCGCGACCCGAACGTATTTGATCGCCTGCCGGAAGTACGTGAAGGCGATATGCAGCTTTCCATCGCTCCCTTGCTTGATCGAGGGATACGAGAATTCCCGGTTTCGTCCGAGCTGGGAGTTGTTGGTCATGCAATAGCCATCACCAACCTCAAGATCCCTCTTGCGGCGCCAGGTCCGTCCTCCGTCCTCCGAGATTGCAAGCGTCATCGGCGCTCGGGGCGTGCCCCAGAAGGCCTTCCGGCCGCTCGTATTTTCTTCCGCCTCCGCTACAGCCTCTTGCTCCGGGCCATCCTCTTCCTCGATCTCATCATAAAGGGATGCGCGACGTTCGGTGGCCTGATCGGCTCGCCGGTGATTGTAGACAATTGCCAAATGACCGTTGTTCAACCCGGTGAACTGAATCGAGGAGTTGTTGTTTGGAAGCTCCGTTGGCGCTGGCTCGGTCCATGTTCGCCCGTTATCCCGCGAGTGGCACCAATAGATGTTGTCGGCCCACCGGCTTCGGAACAGTGCCAGCAGCGTGCCATCATTGAGTTTCTCGACGTTCATGTGAACGCAGCCAGTGCTCCCGGGAACGGCGTAATCTGCCCAGGTCTGGCCTTGATCGGATGAGATCTTCACGGCGCTTGTATCGTCGTCTCCGACCCATTTTGTGCCCGGCTTCTTGTAGCAATAGAAAACCGGAAGCAACCATTCGCCATTGTCCAGCACCACGATCGGCTGCCGGATGAAGCTTCCATAGCCTTCATTGGGGCCAAACAATGTCTGAATAGGACCCCAGGTATGACCATCATCCTCGGAGATACGGTAGCGAACGAAGGCCGTGTCTTGATTGCCCGATTTCTGCGCCGTCCAGAGCAGCCACAGCTTGCCGTCCGGAGCTGGGAACAGCACCGGATTCTGCTCCGACTTGGTCGGATCGTCGGAGAGCTTGACGGCATCCTCCCAGCTTTTCGATCCGCTGCTCAGCCGGGAGCAGTAGATCGAAATGTCCGCCATACCCTCCTGCGTGCCGCCAAACCAGGCGCACAGAATATCGCCGCTCTTGAGGGGCATGATATTCGCCGCATGGTTCTGCACGCACGGCGATGGCAGGAAAGCCTCCATACGCGCCGGGTCGCCGGGAGCGGCAGTGATCTTCCCATTGCGCTCGATCACGACTTCGCTTTCGGTGACACTCATGGAACCTCCTCCTTGCATTTCCGTGTTTTAGAAAATTCCGGTCTGTTGTAAGCGATCCGTCCTGCTATTGCGCCGGTAAGGTCGCCTTGCCTTTCCATCCGAAGATGCGTTCGGCAGCCATGATGATTACCGGTGTGACCATCGCGATGTACATGTTGTCGATGCCAAGCGGATCACCTAGCACATACCAGATCGTGGTGAACGCCGCGGCGCCGATCAGGCCCAAGGTGGCGCCCCGGTTGCTGCTGAAGAAGGGTAGGGAGAAGCCGATTACGGCTACGATTGAGATCGAAAGGCGCAGCGCCCGGGTGAAGAAGGACAGCTTCAAAATGGCCGGCACAAAAAACACAAAGATCAGTGGCACAAAGCCAATGATGAGCGAAAACAGCCGCGTCATCTTGAGCTCCGCCTCCGGATCCGGATTGAAATACGGCACGTAGAAATCCTTGACGATAAGCGAGGCGATCGCGAGGGCGACGGTGCTTACGCTCACGAACACGGATGCAACGAGCGAGGTGGTGACCAGACCCGCCAGGAACGGGTTCATGCGGCTCATGAATACTGGCAAGGCATACAGGCTATCGAGCTGAGGGAATAAATATCTCGATGATATCCCGATCACGCCGAGGGCGAGGCCGAGCGGGAAGCACAAGGCCGCCGCATAAAGGGTCGAACGCCGGGCCTCCTCGGCGCTTCTGCTCGATGCGATCGCCTGGATAATGAACTGAGTCGAAAAGATCGCTCCGATTGTGCCTACCGTCCAGCCGATGATCGTGACGCCGCCGATGTTTCCGTCCCAGGTGAAGTAATAGTCCGGCAGATTCGCGGAAACCGGGCCCAGCCCGCCCGTCATGGCCAATGCGACCGCCAGGATCAGCGCGACTCCAAAAATCTTTAGGGCGGTGTGCAGGACCGTCACATAGGCGACACCCTTCATCCCGCCGAAGACGTAGTAGAATGTGCTGACGACGGCGATCACGCACATGGCGACAGGGAGATTCAGTCTTAGCACGGTCGAAAGAGCCGCAGCGCCGCTTATGTAATTTCCTACGTTTACGAGCAGCAGCGAATACATCATGATGATCGATACGGTAATCATTGTCGACTTACCGTATTTCTGCTCGATTGCGCCTGAGATCGTGTAGGCGCCGGAGTTGTATAGCTTCTTCACAAAGAACAGCCCGAATAGCAGGAATCCGATCGATGCGCCAATGACCGACCAAGAGGCCGCGATACCAGAGGTAAACGCTTCCTGCGCGGTGCCCACCGTGGATTTGGCGCCAACGAATTCGGACATCAGCAACACCCCGACCACCGAAGCGGGCATAGCGCGGGCGGCGACCATGAACTGGTCGCTGGTTTGGCTGCGCAACCGCAGGGTCAGCCATGAAGTGAACGCGATATAAGCGACTATCATGCCGATAATGATGGCGCTTTCCGTCCCCGAGAATTGATTCACCTTCATTCCTCCCGCTGGCTATGGGCCTTTGGTGGCCTTCGAATTCGAATTAGAAAGCCGCCTTTTAGAGCACGATCGCTTGAGGCGGAAACGTCGGAAAGCGTGAATCGTGCTCTCGAACAAGACTCGCTAGAGCAGGTTTGTTTCGGCTTTAAGCAAACATGCTCTAGCTTGACGCGCTTGGTTTCAGCTCCATCGATCCCGCACTAAGCAATATTGCGTTGGCGACTTGGTTGTGCGACCGCGCCGAACGAGAGATGGACGGCCTGGCTCAACTCCTGAGCCAGGCGCACCACTTCCGGCACCGCGATGGTGGCGAAGGGCTCCAGCTCCATGCGCTCGGCGCGGATCGTCAGACTCACGCCAGCAACCGGGTCGCCTGCAGGGTCGAGCACCGGCGCCGCAACGGTGCGCAGGCCATAGGCGTTCTCGCCGTCGGCGATCGCGTACCCGCGCTCGCGCGCCAGGGCTAGGCGCTCGAGCAGCGCATCGAGCTCGACGATGGTTTTTTCCGAAAGCTTGACGCGCTCGCTGGATTCCAGGATCGCGCGCTGCTGCTCGCGCGGCAGGTAGGCGAGTATGGCGTGGCCAAGGGCGGCGGCGTAGGCCTTTGTGCGGCTGCCAATCCGGCGGTCCAGATTTGGCATACCAAGCTCGGCCTGGACGCGTTCCACATAGACCACATCCGGGCCCTCGAGCATGCCGAGCGACCCCGCGTCGGCGATCTCCGGCACGAGCGCCTGGAGCAGCGGTCGCGCGTGTGTCTTCAGGTCGCCGCGGGCGAGTGCGGTATAGCCCAGCTCCAGGCATTTCAGCGTGAGGCGGAAGCGCCGGCTGCGCGGCACGGCCGCGAGATAGCCCAGTGTTTTCAGTGTGTTGATCAGACGAAATGTGGTGCCGCGGTCTAGGCCGGCGCGCCCGGCCACCTCGCTGATCGTCAGCTCGGGCGTCTCAGCATCAAAGGCTCTGAGCACGGCGAACACCTTGGCTGCTGACTGCACCTGGTTCTTCGGATCACCCGGCATGCACGACTAGTCCCTACGTCTGCTGATCGATATACGAGTAATTGTTCGTATACCGTGCATCTTAGACAGATTGGTCCGGGACGTCAATCTCTTTGGTGAGCGAGAGCCAGCTGAAATTGCAGAACAGAGCGCCAATGGCGTTCTCCCTAAGCTGGTCACGCCCGGAAGGGTCCCTTCAAGAAAATGATTGACATGCCCCGATGCCTAATTTAGCGTTGATCGCATAGCGAATTAGTGTTCGCATTCCGATCAAGCAGGTAAGAGGAGTGACTGCGTGCCAGATGACACCGCAGCGCGGGCGGCGGCGAACCTATTCGCCGCACTTAAAGCCTTCGACAGCGACAGCCCGGAGCTGACCATTGCCGAGGTGGCCGGACGCGCCGGGCTCGACCGTTGTGCCGCGTTCGGATTGGTCCACACGCTGAGAATGCTCGGCTATCTCGCGGCGGTGTCCGGCACTTGTCGCTTCCGCCTGACCCTGAAATGCCTGGAGCTGGGCTATACCGCGCTCACCAGCGTGGACCTGCAGACACACGCGCGACCACTGTTGACCGCCCTTGTGCCGGACGTCGCGGACGCCGCCTCGCTGGGCATGCTGGATGGACCCGACGTGGTCTGCATTGAGCGCGTCCAGGCCGGTCTGGGCGGGCAAGATCTGGAACGGCGGATCGGCAGCAGGATCGGAGCCTACGGGTCAGCGCCCGGCCAGGCGATGCTCGCGTATCTGTCGCCAAAGAGGCAAATTGCGGCGCTAGAGACGAGCGAGGGGCTTTCCGAGCGCACGCTGGTCGATCTCGATCCGCTAACCGGACCTCTAGCCCTGGTGCGCGAGCGCGGCTACGCCGTGTCCGACCGTAAGAATGCGAAAGGCTTGCGCACGGTAGCGGCGCCGGTGCTCGATCCCGAGGGCGCTCCGGTCGCCAGCGTGAGTCTGACGATCCGCGCCGCGCGCTTGAAACTCGATGATTTCCTCGCCAGCGCCGCCCCGGAAGTGGTGCGCGTGTCGAAGGAATTGGGCCGGGCCGTGCGCCTCTCCTTCGGCGTGATTACACGGCCGTGCCGTTAGCGAGGTACAGGAGGCTGTGGCTGGCGCACCAAAACCGCCATGGCGGTCGAGTTGATGGACGCTCTCCCAGCGTTCCGATTTCCCCCTGGACAATGGGACCGCCCTTCGCTACGTTCGCTTCACGAACGCATGTTCGGAAAGCGAGCGCGAAATGACTGGCCTTCGGCTGCTTGCAGACGACTTGACGGGCGCGCTGGACACGGCGGCGGAGCTGGTCGGCCTGGCCGGTGCCGTGCAGGCG
>JAFAHH010000802.1 GCA_019237355.1 Acetobacteraceae bacterium
TTTCGGGAATAACCGGGCACCAACTTAAAGAATTGATGTGATTCAGGTTCCGAATTCGCTTTGCGAGTTTCGGATCCTACGACCCTGAAAACTGTACAACAAATAGGAGGAAGGCACTAGCATGTCTCACGTTCCACATCTTCCGCACGGCCGCTCCGAGGCGCCAAACATACCGCTCGACCTCACGGGGCCCCATGTCCGCCGCCTCAGAATGATATTGATTATCGCGACCTTGGGTGGCCTGCTTTTCGGCTACGATACTGGCGTCATTAATGGCGCCCTCCCGTATATCACGTCCGACCTTGGGCTGACCGCGGTCAGCGAAGGACTGGTCACCAGCTTGCTGCTGTTCGGTGCCGCGCTCGGCGCCATCGTTGGGGGGAGGCTCTCTGACCGCTACGGCCGGCGGCGGAACATTTTGATGCTGGCCGTAATCTTCTGCACCGGCACGGTACTGTGCACGATCGCGCCCAACGCCGGATTTCTGATGTTTGGGCGTTTCGTGCTGGGCCTGGCGGTCGGCGGCGCCTCCGTGACCGTGCCTGTCTACTTGGCCGAGCTCTCGCCGCTCGAGCGCCGGGGCGCCCTCGTCACGCGGAATGAGCTGATGATCGTGTCCGGCCAGCTCCTCGCGTTCTGCTTCAATGCCGTGATCGGCAACATTTGGGGCGACGCCGGCGGTATCTGGCGCCTCATGCTCATTATCGCCGCGGTGCCTGCCGTAGCATTGTGGTTCGGCATGCTGCGCATGCCCGAGAGCCCGCGCTGGCTCGCTTCCAAGGAGCGCTTCGCCGAGGCCTTCGACGTTTTGCGGCAGGTCCGGTCGCCGCAGCGCGCCGAGGCCGAGATCGCCGAGGTGGATAGGCTCGCGGAAGAAGAGAACAGGACCCAGACTGGCGGGTGGGCCGATCTCGCAATCGTCTGGATCCGCCGGGTTCTGTTCGTTGGCATCGGGATTGCAATCGTGCAGCAGATCACCGGTGTCAATACGATCATGTATTACGGCACCCAAATCCTGACCGAGTCCGGACTTTCTCAGAACGCCGCGCTCATTGCCAATATCGCCAACGGCGTGATCTCCGTGCTCGCGACCTTCGTGGGGATCTGGCTGCTCGGGCTTGTGAACCGGCGCCCAATGCTGGCGATCGGGCTCGCGGGCACGACCACCGTCCTGTTCCTGATCGGTATGGTATCGTATCTACTCCCACCTGGTGTAGTGCGCGCCTTCATCGTCCTGGCGCTCACGGTCTCGTTCCTTGCATTCCAGCAAGGCGCGATATCGCCCGTCACCTGGCTGCTGCTCGCTGAGATCTTCCCCTTGAAGGTGCGCGGCTTCGGGCTGGGGATTGCCGGCCTGACACTTTGGCTGACGAACTTTCTGGTTGGCCTGACCTTCCCGATCCTGGTGGCTAGTATCAGCATCTCGAATACGTTCTTCGTTTTCGCCGTGCTGGGCGTGTTCGCGATCACGTTTGTGCTTCGGTTTGCGCCGGAAACCCGCGGCCGTTCCCTCGAGCAGCTAGAGGAAGAGTTCCATGTCAAGTACGGTGGTGCCGCCGCACCCGGTGCGGGCCTCGGTCCGGCTGCGGCGTAGCGGAGGATCGGCGTGGAAGGCCTCAAACCTTGAGGCTGACGGCGTCATCACCCCGGAAGTGCAGGAGTTGCAGTAACAATGTCAACCGATACCAACTTACGTGTGATCATTATCGGCGCCGGCCGGATGGGCGCCGACCATGTCGAACGCCTCACCCGTCGAATAGCTGGCGCTGAAGTCGCAGCCGTTGTCGATATCGATCTCGCGCGCGCCCAGCGGGCGGCTGAACTCGCGCCCTCGATCGTGGCGGCATCCGACATCGATCAGGTGGTAAACCGCGAGGACGTCGATGCGGTGGTCCTGGCGACACCTGGCTTCTTGCATGAGGAAGCGCTGCTTCAGTTATTGGAACGGGACCTGCCGATCCTCTGCGAGAAGCCACTGACCCCGGATTCGGGGTCGTCCTGGAAGATCGTAGAGGCCGAGCAGCGTAAAGGAAGGAAGCAAATCCAGGTCGGTTTCATGCGCCGTTTCGACGCGGATTATCAGCATCTGCGCGGCCTGTTCGAATCCGGCGAGCTAGGCCAACCCTTAATGCTCCACTGTGCGCACAGGAACCCGGACACGCCGCCCGGATTTACCAACGAGATGCTCATCCACGATTCCGTCGTTCATGAGTTCGATGCGATCCGCTTCCTGACTGGCGAGGAGATAAAGAGCGTGCAGGTCAGACTGGGCCGGTGCACGCGCCATGCGCCAGCCGGGCAGCACGATCCCCAGCACGTGCTGATCGAAACCGAGAGCGGCGTGCTCGCTGATGTCGAGATCTTCGTAAATGCGCAGTTTGGCTATCAGGTGACGACCGAGGCTGTGTTCGAGAAGGGTATCGTGAACATCGGCGGGGATACCGGGCCATACGCCCGAACTGCCGGCCGGTGGGGCGGCAAAGTAGCCCAGAGCTTCATCGACCGGTTCGGCGCCGCTTTCGATGCGGAGGTGAAGAGCTGGGTCGACGCCGCCAAACGAGGCGAGATTCACGGCCCCACTGCCTGGGACGGCTACGCGGCTGCGGCCTGTTGCGAGGCTGGCGTGGCGGCGCAAAAGAACGGGGAGAGAGTCGCTGTTTGCTTGAGGCCAAAACCCGAGATGTACCGCTAGCTTAGAGCGCGATGGCTTGAGGCGGAATCGTCGGAAAGCCTGAATCACGCTCTGAAAACCAAAGTTCCTAGCTAGAGCGGGATGACTTGACCTGGAGTCATCCCGCTCTAGCTACAGATTTTATATCTCCAGGCGGGGATGATCAGGCAAATCGCGGACGCGCCAGTGAAAATGAGGCAGAAGGGCAATCGTGGGCGCGCTCGCTGCCTTTCAGGCGAGATCGGAGCTGCAACGTTCCTATTCGCATGCTCAGTCCCCAACCATCCCAAGCTGCGAATCCGCGCGAGCCGGCGAGCTGGGCCTTTTGGCGAGCATGGGCCTTTTGAGACTATGGTGCCGCACCTGTCCGGCCTGGCGGTGATGGGCGGGAAACCGCGCAGCAGCTACCATTCCACGCAGATCTTGCCGAAATGCGAGCCGCTTTCCTGGTACCGGAACGCCTCCGGCAGCCGTTCGAACGCAAAGCTCCGGTCGATGACGGGGCGGATGCCGGACAAGCTCAGCGCGGCTACAAAGTCCCGCTCTGGCGCCGGCTGCCGACGATAAGGCCCTGCAAACGCGCCTGCTTGGCCATCAGCACGGAGGTAGGCACCTCTCCTGCCCTGCCGGTGAGAACCCCAATGAGCGATATATGGCCACCGACGCGAATCGCTTCGATGGATTGGGCCAGAGTGCCGGGGCCGCCGACTTCGACCACGTGGTCCACGCCTCGGCCGCCCGCCCAGTCCCGCGCCTTCCTGCCCCAGTCCTGATGCCGCCGGTAATTGATGACGTGGTCCACGCCTAGCGCCTTCGCCCGTTCGAGCTTCTCGTCCGAGGACGAGGTGACGACCACCGCCGCGCCCATGAGCTTCGAAAATCGCATTGGTGAGAAGCTGGCGCGGATTGAACAGGTGATGCCAGTAGGTCCAGCCCCGTGTGCGCATCGGCTCGGTGGTTTTGTCGCCCGGCTCGAACGCCATATCCGGCACAAGCCCATCGGCCTGCCAGGAATGCAGCTTCTCGCGCACGAGCGCCTCGATGCGCGCCTCTCGCGCTGCATCGTCCTCGGTGACCGCAGCATAGAAGGTCCGGAGCGTCTTCTTACCCGCAGCAAGATCAGCG
>JAFAHH010000229.1 GCA_019237355.1 Acetobacteraceae bacterium
TGCGTGGATTTGCATCGATTAGCAAATGCTGCAAGCCAGAAGCGAGCCGCTTTCGCAGCTACCTATGCCACGCTGCTATGGCCGAGCGTGGCTTGCGCGAGAGGCGGCGCTCCTCGCACGCGCACTTGGGCCGCCTGTGCCACGTAGGCCCAGTGACCACGAAGCCGTGCGAAATGGCCATCTGGCCTTTCAGTTCCGCAGTTGTTCGACGTTCAACTCGCGCCAGAGCCAAGTGAAATCGTAAGTCGCCATTGGGTCGTTCCGGTCGCCGGCATGTCGCGAGCGGTTTTCCAGATGTTTCAGCCATGCAGCTAGCTTTTCGCGTCCACGAGCGTTGCGCGAAGCCGCGCGGGGTGAGATGTCGCCCAGCATGCCGACCGGTTCATCGAGCAGAGCCTTATATTGCTGGTCGAGCATGGCGTGCACGAGCTGAGCCTGCATCTCAGGAGGGATATGCGCGGCGGATGCCCGGTCTTCGCCGCGGGGTGCAGCTTTCATCTGCTCTATGGTTTGGATTTCCGTCAGCGGTGTGCCGACCAGACCGGCTAGGGCGTCTGCCAGCATGGCCCGGCCTCGCTCAGCCCGGGCGGCGGAGTTGACGCTGAGTGCGACACCGCGCTCCTTCAGTTCCACGTTGCCAAGCACGACGGTTCCGTCCTCCATCGTGACGTTCCAAACGAGAGCTCTTTCGCTGTTGGCGGCCGGGCGGCCGGACGCAGGTCCGCCGAGCCAGTTCCAAAAGGTCGGGTTTTCCCGGTGCAATTGCGGTAACCGGCCCAGCCGGCGCAGGAGTTCTTCCCTTTCGACACCCGAAACCAGCGGAAAGGTCACGGTGTGGAAAACGATTTCGTCGCCGTCGCTGTTGTGCAGAATTGGTTGATTGATGCCCAGGGCTCGCGGGAGGACATCGAATAACCATGTGGTCGTGAACAGTGGCGCCGCACGCCGCAACGTCTCATCGGCCGCCGTCGATTCTCCGGGGGCCCCCCGCGCCCGCTTGCTACGCTGACCGTTTTTTGTCCGGCGATCTCGCAGTTGCGCGATCAGAGTCTGTGAGCCCTCTAGTGTGAAGGCCAGAACCCCACCTGCGAGAATCATCTTCTCGCCCTGCGGGACGATGCGTGCCGCGATCCTGTCCCAGAGCTTCAAGGTCCGCGTTGCTGTGTGTTCGCTAACCAGCGCCGGGTCTCCGCCGCGGATGAGATCGCGCGCACGGAATGATTGGCCGGGTACAAGATCACTCACTTCGTAGAGGCTCATGACCGAGGTCTGCAGGGCCATCATGTAGCTCCGCGCAGCGACGCGCTCCTTCCAGCCGCGTCGTCGCAGATAGGCCTCCACAGGGTTTTGCTCGCCGGGCCCAAATCGCCGGGTCAGGAAATCCTCGAACGCACACCCCCAAAGCGTCATGCCCCAGCTGCCGCCCAGGGCCTCATCGATCTCGCTGAATTCCAGGCCGAATGCCTCCATTGCTGGCCCGAAATGCTCTTCCATCACCTCCTCGAGGTGCGACCGCCACTCTTCGCGGGTCAGCCATTTCACGAGATCGCTGAGATCATGCGCCGGGCGCATTGCGGTCGCTCCCCTTCTGAAGTGTGCGCCGGTGGCAGAACGAGTTCACCGCCATAGCCCCTCGAACCGGCTGCCGGCGGTTCTGGTGTAGTGGACGGTGTGCTTGGGGTCCCGGTGACCGAGATAGTCCTGGATCAGGCGCAAATCGTAGCCGCGATTGGCGAGATTGAAGCCGCAGGAATGGCGCAGCATGTGCGGCCGGACGGGCGGCAGCCCGGCACGCGCAGCTGCGGCGGCAATGAGGTAATTTACGGACTGGCGGGTGAGTGGCTGTCCGCGCTCGGAGATGAATAACCAGGGCAGCGCGTCCGACCGGGCACTGAGATATCGCTTGATCGCGCGGAGCTCGTCACCGGCGATCGGCTGTTCGACCGAGAGGCCGTTCTTGAGCCGCCGCACCCACAACCGCGCTTGGTCGATATCGATCTCATTTCGCCGCAGATTGACCGCTTCGCTGACCCGCAGCCCATGGCGATAGGTCATGAGTGCGAGGAGATGGTCGCGTAGGCCGTGCCGCCCGGCCTTCATTGCCTCCAGCAACGCCTCGACCTCGCCGGCGGTCAGGAAGTCCTTGGACCGCTCATGCCCGTCGGCAGCGGCGAGGACACCACTTTTGACATTTCGCCGCTTGGATGGCCGTGCCGGCATCGCAGCAAACCCTTGATTGTGCACACACAGGGCAGCCCTACTTTTAACAAAATGCACCTTTCGTCAAAAGTCCGCCGTCATGCTCCGGCCAGGACATCCAGGTCGAGCCGCTGCTCCATATCGAGGTCAAACGCGCCGTACGGGCTGACATGGCTCCAGACGAGCGGCGTCAGGCCGCGCACATCCGCTGGCGTCATACGCGCCATCCACGCGGGCTCAGCCAGCACCCGCTGCAGCATCAGTGTGTTGACGTAAACCAGGCAGGATTGCAGCAGGTGAAGCGCGTGCACCGCCGCCTCCTGATCGTCGAGCCGGTTGCTGGCGACC
>JAFAHH010000257.1 GCA_019237355.1 Acetobacteraceae bacterium
CCGGTGACATGGACCGTGGCATCCAGCGCAGCCAGGGCCACGCACATGTCAGACGGATGCGTCGCAATGCAAGCGTCGCTCGTGCCCAGGATCGCGTGCATGCGGTTGAGGCCGGCAATGGCGGAGCAGCCCCTGCCAGGATCGCGCTTATTGCATGGCGTCGCAATGTCGTAAAAATAGTAGCAGCGCGTGCGTTGCAGTAGATTGCCCCCGGTAGACGCCATATTGCGGAGCTGCGCCGAGGCGCCTGCCAGGATTGCGCTCGCGAGCATGGGATAACGTTGTGCGATCAGCGGATGATAGGCGAGGTCGGAATTCGGCACGAGTGCGCCGATCCGCAAGCCTCCGTCCTCCGTCTCTTCGATGGTCTTAAGCGGCAATCGCGAGATGTCGATCAGCCGCGAGGGGCATTCGACGTCTTCCTTCATCAAGTCGATCAGGTTGGTGCCGCCGGCAATGAATTTGGCCGCCGGATCAGCGGAGATCTCGCGTACCGCGTCGGCAATGTCATTGGCCCGGACGTAATGGAAAGGAATCATGACTGCCCCATCGCCTTTTGGATCGCCCGGACGATGTTGGGATAGGCACCGCAGCGGCAGATATTTCCGCTCATGAGTTCGCGAATCTCGTCGGCGCTGTTTGCCCGGCCCTCGGCGATCAGGCCGGCCGCCGAACAGATCTGCCCCGGCGTGCAGTAACCGCACTGAAACGCATCGTGATCGATGAACGCCTGCTGAAGCGCATGCAGCGCGCGATCCGTTGCCAGGCCCTCAATGGTGGTCACTTTGCTTCCATCCTTCATGACGGCGAGCGTGAGGCAGGAATTGATCCGGCGCCCGTCCACCAGCACCGTGCACGCACCGCATTGGCCGTGATCGCAACCCTTCTTAGTGCCGGTCAGGCCAAGATGGTCGCGCAGCGCATCGAGCAGGGTCGTCCACGGCGCGACCCTGAGCTTCATCTCGGCGCCGTTTATGGTCAACGACACCGGAATCTTTTCTGGCAACGGCGCAATGCCTTTGCTCTGCTGCGGCGTGTTCGTTCCCATCATCTACGTCTTCGCGTGTCTTGAGTGGTCCCGTACCGCTGAAGAGGCACGATCTGCGGTCTTTGAGCGCTCATGCCTCCGTGCATTTTTCTGTATCGCACGTTCAATGCGGCCGACGCTCGCCGGGCGATGGTGTCGGCCTCAGTGCAGCTTCTCTCCAAGCCGAACGGACCATCGATATTGTCTTCAACTGGAGCATATCACGATAGGACAAACAACCCAGAATCACGAGTCCTTTATCGGGGGCGCTCAAAGCATGTTGGAATCAGAGTCTCCTAGATAAATCTCCAAGCATTTCTGGATTTAATCGTAACCCCTGTAAGGGGCCAGCCGGGTTGGCAGGATTCGGCAGGCGCTCGTCGCCATCGCGGCTTCCGCGACCCGCACACATGGGCGGCAAGCCTGGTACCGGGCATGGCGATGAGAAAATTCGCCAGGCCTGGTTCGGCTCCAAAGCCGGAGGATACACCTGGACGGTAGACGTTCTCGATGACGATATACTTCGCCTCACCCTTGGTATTGATAGTTAGCAATAGCCCTCCCACGGCACCGCCCTCAGATCTCCGGCGTTCTGATCAAAGTAGTATCGATGAACGGCGGTTAAGTTAACGAGGCCCTTCTGACCCATGAGCGGCATCGATTTGCGGCTTGCCAACATCAGTTCTCTTGTGCACCACTTCAGCAGAGGAGATTCCACGTGAGCTCGACCCGAACCCGAATTGGATTGCCCGACGCACACTTGATCCTGGGTGAGACGGTGTTCACGCCCAAGACTGCCGTCTTACTGCGTCGCACCGCGCAGTATCGCATCATCACCACCAGCGAAGTCGATGCCTATGAGCATCCTCTGAGCGCGGCGGAGGCGGAGGTATTCGGCTTCAACCGCGTCCGCAGCGTCGGCGACAAATTTCAGGGCAGTGCGCGGGAAGCGGCAAAGCTCTCGATCCCGGACGCCGTCGTCAAGGAATTCGGGTCGGTCGCCGAGGTGCTAGATTCGCTGCCGGCGGAGGACCCCGATGTTTCAGACCGCCCCGATTCTGGCCGTACTCCTGAGGAGGAGTGCAATGTGCGGGTGCGCGCGTTCCTTTATGCTGCTAGCCGCGAATCCGACAACGACTTCCACTTGATCGTGGGCGATCAGGGCGACGCGGCCAGGATGATGACCATGGAGGTGTCCGGCCTACCCAGCGCCAATGCCGCCTCGTTTGCACAGTTGAAGAGCGCTCGGGATGCGTACAAGCGGTTCTTCGCCGACCAGCTACCGGGGTTCGGTTACGATCATTACGACCCGCCGATTCCGGTCGAGATCCAGGGCGCGCTGTTCTATGACGCGACGCACGCGGGGAGCCGCCGGGGCCGGCAAACCTGCGGCCGCACATGCCGCGGATTTGGGAGGTCCATCCGGTCGCCAAGATCACGTTCGAACCGTAGCGACGGGATCATAATGGCTGACGACCTCAGTAAACGGAGCGAACCGGCGGCGGGGAGGGCTTCTGGTGCTCGGCGGCCGACGTTGCCCGACGAACAGTCTGTGGTCGCGGAGAAGAGGTTGGTTTCCCCGAAGGGACGAAGGTACCGCATCCTACGCACCGACGAGCGGGATGCGTATGAGCAGAGCGGGAGGCCAGACGGGGAGAAGGGACGACAGAAGGATGGCAGGAACTCTGATTGAGGCGATGCCGCTGGCGGCAGGTGGTCTGCTTGGATGGCTGACGTATCGCGGCGGAAGGGCATGGCCTCTGCCGTGGTTGGCCATAGGAAGCGCGGCGATTGGGATCATGCAGTCGGAGTTGGCGGGCGAGGGGGAGTTCCGATCATCGATCGCTCCTCGGTAAACGCATTCGACGATCCCGAGGTCGCCCGGGCTATCACCGAGACCGGCCGCACCAAGTTGATCTTTGCGGGCATCTCCCTCGAAGTTTGCGCGGCTTTTCCCGCCATCACCGCCGTAGGCATGGGCCTCGACGCCTATGTGGCTGTCGACGCCTCCGGAACCTTAGCGAGACCAAACGACAAGTCGGTCTTTTGCGCATGCTGCAGGCCGGCGTGATGCTTTCCGATTACGCCACGCTGATAGTGGAAATCCTTAACGACAACGCACGGCCCGAGGCTGCGGCCGTTTACAGCGGGATGGACATGCCCTGGGCCAAGCTCGTCGGGCAAATCGCGAAGGCCTACGGCAGATAAGCCGCGCATTTAGACCGGCATCTAACTGTGGTTACCCGGGATCCGGAGCAAAGGAGCAAAAGCCATGAGCAAGTTGGCAGGCAAGGCGGCCATCGTCACGGGCGCCTCGAAGGGAATAGGCGCCGAAATCGCCAGGCGCCTTGCATCGGAAGGCGCGGCGGTCGCAGTGAATTATGCGAGCGGCCGCGAAGGCGCCGACAGGGTGGTTGCGGACATCGTGGGCGCACGCGGAAAAGCGATTGCGGTCCAGGGCAACGTGGCGAGGGGCGCGGACGTGAGCCGACTCATCGCCGAAGCGAAACGCGTTTTCGGAAGACTCGACATTCTGGTGAACAATGCGGGGGTCTACCGGTTCGGCGCGATCGAGGAAGTCAGCGAGGACGAGTTTCGCCGGCAGTTCGACACCAACGTGCTCGGTCTGCTGCTTGCGACGAAAGCGGCCGTCGCCGAGTTCGGTCCCGATGGCGGCAGCGTCATCAAGATCAGCTCGGTCGTGAGCCGGCTGGCCCCGCCCGGCGCCTCGATTTACGGCGCCACGAAGGCCGCCGTGGATGCGATTACGCGGTCGCTCGCCAAGGAGCTCGGCCCGCGCAAGATTCGCGTCAATGCCATCAATCCCGGCGGGGTCGAGACCGAAGGGACCCATGCAGAGGGCATCATCGGCAGCGAGCTCGAAGCGCAGATGGTGCGACAGACGCCGCTCGGCCGCCTCGGGCAACCCAGCGACATCGCCCCCGTAGCGGTGTTTCTCGCCTCGGACGATTCACGATGGGTGACCGGAGAGACCCTGGTCGTTTCCGGCGGGATGTAGCGGCCTCGAAGTCAACCTGATGGACTAGAGGCCATAGCGTCGGTTGTTAGATAAACAATGCCGTTTATCAACCAAAGACAGCCACGGCGCATCATTCTGATGCCGCCTGCCGATGACTAGCTATAGTTGCAAGCGGTTAGCCTTCGCTCTGCAGCTCATCGAGGGTGACAGGGCATCGGTCCGGCACAGGTAATGGCTGCTCGCCATCAATTGCCCGCCAAATTGACATGCCGGGCCAACAAGCGTTCAAAGTGGCGATCGCGAGGGAGTCGGCTATGCTCGCCGGATCACTACACCC
>JAFAHH010000362.1 GCA_019237355.1 Acetobacteraceae bacterium
TGCCGCGCCACTTGCGCCACGATATGCGCGGCGGCCCCAAAACCATAGATCCCAAGCCGCCTGGCGTCCCCGGCCATCCGCAAGGTGCGATAGCCGATGAGCCCTGCACAGAGCAGGGGCGCCGCGTGTTCATCGTCATAGGCTTCCGGAATCGGGAAACAGTACCGTTCATCAGCGACCGTGTACTGAGCATAGCCGCCGTCAATCTCGTATCCCGTGAAACGTGCCTGCGGGCAAAGATTCTCCCGCCCGGACCGGCAGTATTCGCAAACCCCACAGGTCCAGCCGAGCCAAGGCACTCCAACCCGGTCGCCGGGTTTGAAACGATCGACATCGCGCCCAATCTCGGTCACCCGGCCTACAATTTCATGGCCTATGACCAGGGGCAGCTTTGGATTGGGAAGCTCCCCATCCACGACATGCAGGTCGGTGCGGCAGACCGCGCAGGCACAGACTTGGATCAGCACCTGATGTGGCGCAGGATCGGGGCGGGCCAGCTCGGCCATCTCGAGCGGCTGCCGGGATTGGCGGAGGAGCATCGCACGCATAGTGGCTCCCTTTAAGAAGCAACAGGCCGGTAGGGAACGATCATGACGGCACTGGAACGCGCATTGGCCGACGCTGAACAGGCTGGGATCAAGCGCAATTGGATGCAAGTGGGGGATCTACTTATTCACTACGCCCGGTTCGGCCGGGGTCGCCCCCTATTGCTTCTACATGGCTGGCCGGAGTTTTGGCTGGTTTGGCGGCCCATGATGGAGCGGCTCGGCGACCAGTTTGATTTGATTGCGCCCGACCTCCGGGGCTTTGGCGATACCGGCAAGCCCAGCTCGGAGCCCGACCCGACGGCCACCGCCGACCGGCATGCCGACGATATGCTCGGATTGATCGATGGCCTGGGGCTGCGCCGCTTTGGCCTCGTGGGGGGCGATGTGGGGGCTTACGTGATGCAAGCGATCTCCCACCGGGCGCCGGAGCGGCTCGCTGGGGCCTTCTATTTCTCAACGCCCTACCCGGGAATGGGCGCACGGACCGCGGCTCCTGGCCGGCTAACCGAGGTCTGGTATCAATATTTCCAGCAGCTTCCTTGGGCGGCCCAACTGGTCGGCACGACCCGCCAATCCTGCCACCTCTACTTGCAATATTTTCTGACGCGTTGGTCCGGGGATAACCCAGCGGTGTTTGCCGATATGCTGGATGTTTACACGGGTAACTACATGAAGCCTGGCAATCTACAGGGCGGGTTTGATTGGTATTTGAGCGCAGGCCCTGCAAGACGCGCGGCACAGGAAGGCACGTTGCCGAAGCGGCCGCCGATTACCGTTCCTTCGCGCATGCTCTGGGGTAAGCGGGACCCGCTTTTCCCGATCGAATGGGCTGATCGCCTCGGCGAGTATTTCGCCGACTATTCGATAGATTTCGTCGAAGCCGGGCATTTTGTGCACGCCGAATTGCCGGAACAAGCAGCGCGCGAGGTGCGGGCATTTTTCCAGAGCCGCCAATTCTAGAGCGGGATGACTTTTGGTCAAGTCATCCCGCTCTAGGATTTTTGGCTTTGAGAGCACGATTCAGGCTTTCCGACGATTCCGCCTCAAGCCATCGCGCTCTAGACACCGTGACGCCGCCATTCTTGGTGCATGAATGAGCAGATTTACCTCGAGAAGGCGTATCAGTACTCACAGGGGCAGCTGTTCAACATCGCGCGTAACGGCAGCTCGGAAAGAGATCCCATGGTCGAACATCGAGCTCGCCGATAAGCGCTTCCAGCAGGAGACCGTTGGGGGTGCCCCGATACTAGAGCGGTTTCCACTCACGTGGAACCGCTCTAGCTTTGTTTGCGAGCAGATTCACGCGATGTGGATCGCCTTCGGCGATTCCACCTGATCGCGATCTGCTCTATCCATGATATCGCGCGTGCCTGGGATCTCACGACCCATCGGCAAGCTCGCAGCTTCGCCCAGTTCTCGATGATCGTACATAGTTCGCCAACGCTCTATTTGCTAAAGGCACTTGGGATAAGCGTTGCACGCGCGATCGGCTTCTATCCCTGGGGACAGCGTGCCGAAGTGGCCAGCTAATATCACATTGGGTCTGACAAGATGGGAAGCGGAGCCTGTGGGCGGTTAGGCCGGCTGGATCATGGATAAAGAGGGGCACGCCAATGACGATAATTGATCGCAGAACCATGCTGCAAAACCTAAGCGCGACAGCGCTGCTAGCCGGGACGATTTCGCGGAGCCGAGCCGCAGAGTCGCCCGTAATGCGGCGAGTCCGCCCGGGCGATCCGGGCTGGCCTACGCCTGCGGCTTGGGATGACCTTAATCGCGCGCTGGAAGGGCGGCTGATCAGGGTGAAGCCGCTGCTCGCGAGCTGCGAGACAGGTTCGGATAATAGCGGTTGCCAGGATGAACTGCATGAACTTAAGAACCCCTACTACATTGGAGAGCAACCAGCAGGGACTCAAACGTCGGGATGGGTCGATGCCTGGCGATCCGCCCCAAGCGTCTATGCGGTGCCGGCGCACACGACGGCCGATGCTGTTGCCGCAGTGAATTTCGCGCGCAAGCATCGCCTGCGGCTGGTGGTGAAGGGCGGCGGGCATTCCTATCTCGGCGGTTCCAACGCTGCGGACTCGCTGCTGATTTGGATGCGGCCGATGGATGCGGTCACGCTGCACGAGAGCTTCGTTGGCCAAGGTTGCGCGGCTCAGCAACCAGGCGTTCCAGCGGTCTCGATTCAAACCGGCGCCCGGTGGTTGCCCGTCTACAACGCAGTTACAACGCGCTCGGGCCGGTATGTGCAGGGCGGCGGTTGCACTACCGTCGGCGTCGCCGGGCTTGTGCTTGGCAACGGGTTCGGGAGCTTTTCCAAACGTTATGGATCAGCCGGGTCAGCGCTGCTGGAAGCGGAGGTCGTGACCGCCGACGGCGCGGTGCGCATCGTCAATGCCTGTACAAATCCGGACCTGTTCTGGGCTCTGAAGGGTGGCGGCAACGGCAGTCTCGGCGTCGTCACGCGGCTTACATTGCAAACGCGCACCTTGGCGGAATTCTGCGGCCTGGCGTTCGGTTCGATCAGGGCAAACTCGGACGACGCATTCCGGCGCCTCATCGCGCAGTTCACTGAATTTTACGCAAGGACCCTGTTCAACCCGCATTGGGGCGAAAGCGTCGCCATCGGGCGGAACAATGTATTGGGGCTTCATATGGTCTTCCATGACCTCTCGCAGGTTCAGGCACGAGAGATCTTCAAGCCATTCCTGGATTTTGTTGCTGCTGCATCCTCGGACTACGCGATTGCCGAACCGGTGCAAATTCTCAGCATACCAGCGCAACACTGGTGGGACACCGAATATGTCTCCAAGAATGCCCCATGGGTTGTCGTCCATGACCCGCGCAGCGGAGCGCCCGAAGCCAACATATGGTATCCGGGCAACCAGGGAGAGGTCGGCTGGTTCATCCACGGCTACGAATCGGCGTGGTTGCCAGCCGGATTGCTGGAGGAAAGCCGGTTGGGACAGCTCAATGAGATGCTCTTCGCCACCAGTCGACACTGGCCCGTTGCGTTGCACTTCAACAAGGGCTTAGCCGGCGCACCGCCGGAGGCGATCGCTGCGGCACGCGAAACCGCGACGAACCCGGCGGTGACCGAGGCGTTTGCGCTCGCGATCATCGGCGCCGGCGGGCCGCCGGCCTACCCCGGCATGCCGGGTCCCGGCCCTGACCTTGTGCTTGCGCGCCGGGATGCCGCGGCCATCGCCAAGGCGATTGGTGTGATTCGCGACGTTGTCCCGGATGCTGGGTCTTACGTATCCGAGGCGAGCTTTTCCGATCCGGAGTGGCAGCGCCGATGCTTCGGGGAAAACTACCCACGCCTGCTGGCAGTGAAGCGTCGTTACGATCCGGACGGGCTATTCACAACCCATCACGGTGTGGGCAGCGAAGATTGGAGTCCGGACGGCTTCACCCGTCTCTCATAAAAGTGCCCGCGGGAATCCGGGGCAGCGAACCGGCTCAGACCTGAGTAGGTCATTGCACCGGCACCGCCGGCTTTGCTTCCCTAAGCAAGGCAAGCGGCCGTCCAAGGCTGCGGCGGAACCACAGCGCGTAAAGCGCGGGCAGAAATAGTAACGTGAGGAATGTGGCGACAAAGAGCCCGCCCATGATCACAAACGCCATCGGTCCCAAAAGGCACTATTGATAAGCGGAATCATGGCCAAAATCGCGGCGAGCGCGGTCAGCAAAACCGGACGAGCGCGGCGAACCGTGGCCTCCACGATCGCCTCGCGCCGGCTCATCCCCCCTTGCACCACGTCAGTCTCAATCTGATCCACCAGGATCACCGTGTTTCGCATGATCATACCGGCCAAGGCAATGAGCCCGAGCAGTGCACGAACCCGAACGGGCGGCCGGACAGATTCAAAGCAAGCGAGGCGCTGATTATCCCGAGCGGCGCTGTCAGCAGCACAAGGCACAATCTTGAGAAGCTCTGCAGTTACAGCATCAGCACGGATAGCATCACCAAAATTGGAAACAGCTTATAGATCGATTGATTCGCCTTCTCCGAGTATTCAATCGCTCCGCCTATTTCGAGGCGGTAACCGGGCGGCAGCTCGGCTCGTACTGGCGCCAGTTTGGGCCAGACTGCATTGGTTACATCCGGCGCCTGCATTCCGTCGCGCACATCGGCGCGCACCGTGATGGCGAGATCCCGGTTGGCCTCCATAGAATGGATCTTCCGACCAGTTTACGATCCGGGCTACTTGCAAAGCGGCACCGGCACCCCATTTCGCGCCGTCAAGTGCGATCGCTGAGCTGGTCCAGGCTCAGCCGCTCTTGCGGTACGGCGCGGGCCACGACGTCGATGCGCTCGGTACCGTCACGCACCGTCGTGACCGTGTAGCCGTTGAGCAAGGCATCAAGAGCATGGGCGATGTCCCGCGGGAGTGAGGCCCAGCGCGCGGGCCCGGTCAAGTGCTGCGCGCAAGTCCTGCCATGGCGGGTGGCGTAGCTGGCCGGCTACGGGGATGTTATAGGTATTTTCAGGTTGGTTAAGGAACCGGAGAGCAAAGCGAGGTACCACTTAGGCGCCTAACAGCCATGTATATTACGCATACCAGGGTTGAAATGTACGTTGCGAACTCGTTCTGTACTTTTCTGCCGAATCTTCCCAGAGTTCCAGAGACACCTCAGTGTGGAAGGAGGAGAGCTAAATGCGCTGGGAAGAACGAATTGAAAATTACGCTCGCCAGACAGGGTTTCCGAAGTGCCTGTTCATTGGGGAAGACGGGCGGGTAGTTGGCACATGGATCATGGGCAACGATTACCGAGTCAGATCGGGTTACTACGGGGGCTACCCAGCCGGTTATCTTAGGCGCGTGAAGGCGCTCTTTCCTGATAAGCAGAAAGTCCTGCATCTATTTTCCGGCGCAGTTGATCTGACTGCGCTTCCTGGCGACACGGTAGACGTGAACCCCAACCTCCGTCCGACTTATGTTGATAACGCCCAGAGCTTGGAACGTGTGCCTTTAAGCAAGTATGATTTGGTCCTAGCCGATCCGCCATACAGCGTCGAAGATGCTGAGAGGTATCAGACAACTATGGTAAAGCGAAACCTGGTCATGCGAGCGCTTCAGGCAGTTCGTCCGGGAACGCATATCGTATGGCTAGACCAGGTACTCCCAATGTATCGCAAGGACTTATTCTCGATTGAAGCGGTGATCGGAATGGTGAAAAGTACAAATCATCGATTTCGGGTGGTGACCATTTTCAACCGCCTCGCGGATCAGGGTAATGAACTACTCTCCGCTAATGAGGACAGTAAGAGGTCTGCGAAGCGCGCGCTGGAGACGGCCTTGGAAACCACCTGATCCATACTGGGTCATATAGCGTATAATTTTGCCCAGTTCAGCATCACCCAGTTGGATCGTCAGATTGCCATCGGCTAACTGTGAGCGAAGGTGGTCCTGCAGTTGTTGATGGCCACCTTCGCCTGCCGGAACCAAGAGTTCATCTGCCTCCGATTGCGTCAACGTGATCTTAATTGGTCTCCGCTCTCGTCCCATCCTACCATTCTCCAGTTTTAGGTCGTACGCCGATCTCGCGGGTGCGCCAAGGCATCACATTGTCAGGGGAGAGAATCAGACTGAATGGAGCTAGCTTGATGAGATATATTATTTCAACCTGAGACACTAGCGACACGCTAAGATTGAAGAAAGGAGGATCATCGATGCCGCGCGTCCGCCGTTGGCTTAGGCTTCCAGCCCGGGTATCTTTCGATATCTGCGTGACTACTGGTGTTAGGCCATCCCTAGATGCTCATGTGCCTCACTGGGCGCCATTGCGAGCTGCTTACGAAATTCGGGATGTTCTGGTCGGGCTTCTTGGCGCTCCAGTGGATGCTTCCCGCATCCACGGGATCGGGTCATCGCACCGGCACCGCCGGCTTTGCTTCCCTAAGCACGGCAAGCGGCCGTCCGAGGCTGCGGCGGAACCAAAGCGCATAGAGCGCGGGCAGAAATAGTAACGTCAGGAATGTGGCGACGAAGAGCCCGCCCATGATGACAAACGCCATCGGTCCCCAAAAGGCACTATTGGTAAGCGGAATCATGGCCAAAATCGCGGCGAGCGCGGTCAGCAAAACCGGACGCGCGCGCCGAACCGTGGCCTCCACGATCGCCTCGCGCCGGCTCATTCCCCCTTGCGACACGTCAGTCTCAATTTGATCCACCAGGATCACGGTGTTGCGCATGATCATGCCGGCCAAGGCAA
>JAFAHH010000567.1 GCA_019237355.1 Acetobacteraceae bacterium
GGACGACGCTGATCCGGTCATCGAGGCAACGTTCCGAAAGATGCTCGATCCGCTCGCCTGGTTCTCGGGCGCCAGGCAGATGGATGAGATGCTCGAACGCGTTTCAGCAGGCCCGCGCCTCGCTGATCTATGGGATGTTGAGCGCAAGTATGCCCGAGTGTTCCAAGCGTGGCTCAAGCTACGGCGCCGCAGCCTCGAGCACCCCGTCGCCTACCGACCAACGTCACACCGGAGCAGCGCGATCCCCGATCAGGTTGAAGGGTCGCCACGCGCTCGAAGCTGTCGGCGATCTGACCCAGACGGCGGTCGACCTCACTTTTTTCGGGCTCAGATTGGATTGGAAAATTTGCGTCCGCACCGTCCGTGGCGGTCCCGCCGTTGGATTTGAAGGGGCATGGCGCGGACGATCGCCACCATTGCTACCGTGCGCAGCCCCAGCAAGCGTCCGCGGGACTGCAGCGCCTAACTAAGCCTTCTGATGAACCGGGCGCCCGAAGATGCGGACGGTGCGGACGGTAACCGGTCCGCATAGTTGCGGCCTGGATAGTTCGGGGTGTTCACTCGGATGGCCGCCTCATAGGCCGGCAGGCTGGCTGCACCGATAGCGTCCCACAAGAACGTGACGTCAACCCGCGCTCGACTGCGCGCCGCCCGGTCGATTCGCAGCATAGGTTTGCAGTCATGCCGGCGATAACGAGATGCGTCATTCCGAGGCGTTGAAGGTGCTCGGGCAGATCGGTCTCGAACACGTCGGACTCTTTGTGCGACAATAAAACGATCTTACCGGCGAGAGCTTTCGTTCCGTATCCAGCATGGAGAATGAGGCCGTGCTCGACCGGATGCAGGCCCGGCTGGCGGAACGACCGGAGGTTCTCAGGGGGGGCAGCGAGGCGGTGGAGCATCCATTCGGCACGAGCAAACAATGGATGAACCAAGGTGCGTTCCTGATGCGCGGCTTGCAGAAGGTTCGCGGCGAGTTCAGCTTGACGGCGCTCGCCTATAAGGTCAGACGCGTGCTTAATATCGTCGGCTTTACGGAACTGATAATAGCGGTGCGGGGTTGAGAACCCGCCTGCGAGCATTTTGGCCTGGCTTATTGCAGTGATCGTGGGTTGCGGAGCCGGACGCAAGTCACGGCAACACCTGCCTGCTCGTTTCAAGAGTACAGGCTAAAATCCGGAGCGCAGAAAAGCGTGTTGCCACACAGTCTGACACTTGTTCGGAATTATCCTGAGATCGTCTATGCAGGCCGTAGAGCCACTGCGCCTGGTTCCGAACGTTGTGCCATACAGAGTGGATGCGGCCGCTCGCGATAAAAAAGAGACACTGCGGATCTCTTGGCCTGACCCACCGAGCAGCTTAGGCCATGGCTTAGGCCAGAATGGGCGCCAGTGCACCACCCGCTTCGCGGCAAACCTAGCGCGGTTTTGTCGGCGAACCTGGGACCGAGCTTACGACTGCGGCCTGGATTTCTTAGCAATCCGTCTCTCTGACGACCAGCACCACGATTGGTTGGCGGAAACGCCTAGCGCGTCAGAAAGCTTTTTGTTCTACTCGGATAAGGCAAGGCTCTGGCCATGGCGGTCAATAATCAGCGAACTCAACATCGGTGGTCCAAGTTTCACGAGTGGCTTAGTGCCGCTGCTCGCGTTCCAAAACGAGCCGATTCACACCTGCCGCTCCCGGGAGGATAGCCGGTGGTGAGCCGCTTTTTTCTGAGGGTCCCAAGTAAGGGCCGAGATATTCGAAGGTAGTGGCCCTTGCGCAGTATATATCTTTCAGACTTAGAGACACCACCTCTGAACCGCATGCTGATGTCCCACGTTGAATCTCGTGCCAGCGATGTCGGCGCTCCAGATCCGGCTGGAGGTTCGCGAATGGACAGTTATGCGTATCGCCCAGGTCGCCCCATTTGCTGAAAGCGTGCCACCGAAACTCTATGGCGGAACCGAACGGGTTGTATCGTGGTTGACGGAGGAACTGGTCAATCGCGGGCATGACGTGACGCTGTTCGCAACCGGGGACTCGTCCACGCGCGCAAAACTCGTCCCAGTGTGGCCGAATGCGGTTCGGCTCGCCCGGCCACGTCCAGATCCGGCGGCTGTCCAGGCTGAGCTGCTAGAAGCCATCATTCAGAATGCCAGCGCCTTCGATATAATGCATTATCATTGCGATTGGATACATCTCCCCTTGGCATCGAAGCTTGGCGTACCGTTTCTGACTACTCTGCACGGGCGTCTTGATGTCCCGGGACCGCCGAGCATGGTGCGAAGATTTCCGGCAGCGCCTTTCGTCTCGATCTCTGATAACCAGCGCTCACCAGTTCCAGCAGCAGCGTGGGCTGGAACGGTTTACCATGGTCTTCCCCTGAGCTCACTGCGAGCTCGCTATGAGAGGGGTGAGTACCTCGCCTTTCTGGGTCGCCTTACGCCGGAAAAGGGACCGGAGGTTGCGATCCGCATCGCGCGTGCAGCCAATGCCCCGCTCAGGATCGCGGCGAAGGTCCCGCGGGGCGAAGCGCGATACTTTAGGGAAACCCTCGAGCCATTGATTGATGGCAACCAGATTCGGCTTATTGGTGAGGTCAACGATCGAAGGAAGCAAGACTTTCTTTCCGCAGCGACTGTTTTGGTCTTTCCTATCAATTGGCCAGAGCCGTTTGGTTTAGTGATGATTGAAGCGATGGCTTGCGGCACCCCGGTGATCGCCTTCGGCCAAGGGTCCGTCTCTGAGGTGATCGAGGATGGCGTGAGCGGTTTCGTGGTTGACCCGGGCGATGAGGAGGGAGCGGTGCGTGCAATCAAGCAAGCAGGGGCGCTCGACAGGCGCCGCGTGCGAGCCGCTTTTGAGCGAAGATTCACAGCTGGGCGTATGACAGATGATTACCTTCGGATCTACGCGACGCTCATAGTTGCCAGTCAGCAACCCGGCGCCTGCGCATCAACGATCGGGTTTGTCCAGTCTCCAGGGGCGATAGCAGCTACGCTTCAAGCTCGACGGGCGCCCGAGACGTAAGCCTGCCGCCGTAAAAGCGATCACTCGTGTCGAGGCTTCCTCGTGGCTGTAGGCTTCGGACGGTCCGGCCGATCCGTCAATCCGATCCATGTAGGCGCTTGATCGCTTGCCCTTTCCCATCCTCGCACTTCGCGGTCGGCATCCGCTTCCCTCAAACGGCCCGCGATCGAGGGCGCGAGCAGCAGATGATCAATGCGCAGCCCCGCGTTCCGCGGTATAAGCGTTCCGGGAATAATCCCAGAAGGTATAGATGCGCTCGTCCGGATGCAGGCAGCGCAACGCATCGGTCCAGCCCTGGGCAAGCAGGCGGCGGAATGCCGCTCGCACCTCAGGCCGGAACAGGGAGTCATCCAGCCAGTTTTCCGGCTTATATACGTCCAGCTCGGTAGGTATGACGTTATAGTCGCCTGCGAGCACGACGGCGGCCGGGTCGCAAGCACCACCGATGATCAGCGCGGAAGTGGTGGAAATAGAGGTGGCGTAATCTCCGAGTGGACCGACGACTCGTAACCGGCGTTCGCGCGCCGGCGGAGATCACGCCAT
>JAFAHH010000673.1 GCA_019237355.1 Acetobacteraceae bacterium
GTGCTCGTCTTCCTGCTCTGGCTCATGCTCCAGACGTTTCGCGAGCCGGGCGCCGAGATCTTCGCCGGCAAGCTCGTGAAGCTGACCTTCCCGGGCCGGGCCAGCCCCGGCACCTTCGCGCGCATCAGCTTCGATGCCATCGAGTGGCACTCGTTCGCTGTGGCGTCCCACGATCCGTTGGCCTATCGCGGACGGGGCAGCGTCAGCCTGCTGGTGGCGGCAGCGGGCGACTGGACGTGTGGCCTTGCTGAGCGGGTCGCCGCGGGACGCGCGCCCGAACGCATCTGTGTGCGCCGGGTCAAGCCGCCGGGCTTCATGCACTCCGTCAAGGCTTGCCGGCGCTCGGTCGCGCTCGCCACGGGCGCGGGAATCGCGCCGGTCCTGCCCTATATCACGAGCGGTTTAGCGCCCATTTTTGTCATCTGGATCGCGCAGGATCCAGACGTCACGTTCGGCGAGATCGCACGGTTAGTGCGACACCACGCCGACGCGCGCATCTACGACACCAGGTACTTCGGTCGGCCGGACACGGCGCGGCTCGCCATCGATGCCGCGAGGGCGTTCGAGGCGGAGGCGGTGTTCTGCGTCTCTAATCCCACCGGCACGCGAACGGTGGTGCACGCGTGCCTGGCCGAGGGCATTCCGGCCTTCGGCGCAACGTGGGACTCGTAGAGTGCTTTGGCTGGGTAATCGGAGCAGGCCGGCATGGGTGGGGGCGCGCCCTGAAAGCTCCCAGCGGAAGCGGTCGGTCGCATGAATCCCCGGGCGACATCAGAAATGCGATCGCTGACCGGCATCCGGGGCCTTGCGGCGTGCTGGGTCATGAGCGGCCACTACTTTTGCCACCCGCCAAGCAACACAACTGTTTGCGTCTTTGTCGGTCATAGCTACGTGGCCGTGGACCTCTTTCTGATTCTCAGTGGATTCGTTCTCGCGGCGACATACGAGGCGCGTTTCGATGGAAAGCCCTTTGCGGCCGATAGGGTTGCGACGTTTCTGAGGCAGCGGGTCGCGCGGATATATCCGCTCTATGCGGTCGTCACGTTGGTCAGCGGCCTAATGGCGTTCAAGGGCATTCACTTGTGGGGCGACCCGCAAGTCTCTACCGGGATGCTCCTTGCCAACCTCTTGATGGTGCAGTCCTGGGGCTTGTCGAGCGCCAGCGTGGTCGCCGCGGGATGGTCCGTCAGCACCGAGTGGGCTGCCAACCTCCTGTTCCCGCTGTTCATCGCCACGCTCGCCTGGCGGATCCGGCATAGCGCGCTGGTTGCCGGCATTGCGTTTCTGGCGCTCGCCCGGATCGCCTTCATCGATGGAAATGCGGGAGCAGGGGCGTCGGCGTTCGGGGCCCTGAATTGGTATTTGTTCCCACTCTCGCTCGTCCGTTGCCTGTCGGAATTTGCGCTTGGCGTCTTCTGCTGGCAGCTCCGCGCACAAGCCGAGTGGGTGGCCTGTTTGGGGCGCACACCGGTGCTGCTTGCGTTGCTTCTGGGCGCCGCGGTGCTGACGCTCGCCACGTCGCTCGACATTGTCCTTGTTTTGCTTGGGTGCTGCATCATCATCGGGTTTTCGTTCGAGCGATCCTGGCTGGCGGGTCTGTGCGGATCCGCCGTGCCGCGGTGGCTCGGCACCATCTCCTTTTCAATCTACCTCCTGCACATGCCGTTCCTGCCGCTGCGTGCCGCCCTACGGGATGTGAGTTGGAGCGGCGTGCCGCTTCCGGATGACGTGGCGAACTGGATTCTGATGGCGACGGTCATCGCCGCCTCCGCTCTCAGCTTCCACTTCCTGGAGCGCCCGGCGCAAGCTCGCCTACGCGGGTCGTCCAGGCGGCGGGGACCCCGACCGTGCGACTCGCCCTCCGAGAGCAATCTCACCCAGACGGAAATTAGCCCGGGCACGACATTGTAAGGTTATTGAGCAGGAGGTCTCAAATGCCGGGTTCGATCCCGGCCGACTCACGCCAGGACCTTACACCGTGAATCCGGACAGCACAGGCACACTGGTACTTAACGTATGATTGCCCGATGGCGGAATCTCGACAGTAACGCAAGACCTGCTGATCACGAAGGCAATAGTAAAATGCAGGGAGAAGGTCGCAACCGAGTGGGTCAGCATGCAACGGGAACACATGTTATAGTGGGCGGAGCAGCGTTCGTAACGAACGTCGCAACCCGCGCCCAGACGGTTCTCCCCAGCCTGAGGTGCCTGGCTCGTTCTTTTCAATGAAAACCTGCTCGGTCAATTAACGAGTTTCGTTGCACAGAATGAGACTTCGAGGCCGAGTGTCTCTCGGAATGATTCGATCGGAATTCGGGCGAAAAGCGTCGTGTTGTAAGAAAACCGCACCGCGCACGCCGATCTGCATTGATCCCAAATCTGGCCTGCATTCGCATGGCCGACCGGATCATGTCGCACAGGCAAAAGTGATCACGCTTCTCGGTTGAGGGGATTTCAGGCCATAAGCTTCGCCCACAGACATTTGAGAACGGAAGCGTGATGAGGGTGTCGGAACTATCGTGATCTTGGCCTCTTTTGCCATGTTCGGCACCGCTGGCGCGAACCCAGTCTATGACCGCATCGTGGCATTCGGCGACAGTCTTTCTGACGCCGGAAATGTGTTTCATCTCACATCAAGCGATCCGGCCGCCTACCATCCCGATCCGCCACCCGCGCTCGGCTCGCCGTCCTTCAGCGCCTATTACATGGGCCGGGCCAGCAACGGCCCCAATTGGGTCGACCAGCTAGCCGATCGGCTTGGCCTGCCTCGCGCTGCCCCCAGTCTCGATGGTGGCTCGAACTACAGTTACGCCAGCGCTCGCAGCGGGCCCGGTACCATCGAAAGGTATCCGTCGCCGACTTATCCGCCAAACCCGCCGGTCACCGTCTTGCGGGTCGGAGCGCAGATCGACGCCTTCGTTGCGGCGGAAGGCCGCTTCAAGCCGGACGATCTCGTCACCCTCTGGGTGGGAGCAAACGACTTCCGCGAACTGATTCTGGGTCAGACCAGCGTCTCAGATATCATCAACAACATTGCGCAGCACGTCCAGACATTGGACAGCCTTGGCGCACAAACAATCCTGGTCCCTAGCCAGGTCGATCTCAGCCGCCCGCCGGTCTTCCAGCCCTACGCTGCTGTCCTGCATAGTCTCTCGGTACAGTTTCATGAATCGCTCGCGGCGCGCCTGCAGTCTCTGATGGCTGATCCGGCAATCAAGGCGCGCATCGTGCCCGTTGACGCGTTCACGGCCATGGAGAGAGTGTTTGGCGACCCAGCGGCCTTTGGCTTCACCAACCTGACCGATCCAGCGCTCACCTTTGATCCCGCCACAGGCGCCTTTAGTCAGGTCGCGGATGTGGGCGGCTATTTCTGGCGCGATACAATTCATCCAACAACCAAGGCTCAAGCGATCTTCGCAGAGGCAGCGCTCGATGCGCTGGTTCCCCCCTAGTTCGCTCTCGTTGCTCGCGCCGGGCCTAATTTTTGTTCTTAGCCTTACCATCATCGGTCGAGGTGCTGGGCGAAGAATCGGGCGATAGGAGGGCGCGGACCGACCATCTTCAGCGCGCGCTGTGCGCGGTCAGGCAGCCGCTTCGCGAGCATGTCCTGCAGCCGTGGAGCGCACCGATGCGCGATGCCCTCTAGCGAAGTGCTTCGGCAGCGCCCCGCTCCTGCAACAACCGGATTGGGCGGCCACCCGGCGGCGATGGCCGAAGTGTCCCGCTAGAGCGCGATGGCTTGAGGCGGAATCGTCGGAAAGCCTTAATCGCGCTCTGAAAACCAAAGTTCCTAGAGCCGGGTGACCTCACCTAAGGTCATCCCGCTCTAGCGTCCCGGATCTGCTGGGTCAGCCGGCGCGGACATGACCTCGGCTATCGGCCATACCGAACGCTCCTCCTGAAATCCTTTCCGCGACGGCTCTGAGGGTAGTAAGCTCTGCCGAACGATTGCCGACGCCAGGGCCGTAACTTTCCATTGCGCAGTGCCAGAGCCCCGCATCCCGGGCGGGCCGCCCCCCGGGCCACGGTTATAGGGAGGGATAAGTCGATGTCTTACAACTGCAAGAACCCGGAAGACCTTCTCAGGGTCATAGCGGACAACAAGATCGAGATGATCGATCTGCGGTTCACCGACGTCCCGGGTCTCTGGCAGCACTTCTCAGTTCCGGCGGGCGTCCTCGATTCCGAAGCCGTGACCGAAGGTATTGGCTTCGATGGGTCCTCGATCCGCGGCTTTCAGGAGATCCAAGAGAGCGACATGCTGGTCATTCCAGACCCAAGTAGCGCTTTCCTGGATCCGTTCACGGAAGCCCGCACGTTAGTGCTGATCGGCAATATCCGCGACCCGATCACAGGCCAGCCATATAGCCGCGATTCCCGCCACATCGCCCAAAAGGCGGAAGCTTACCTCAAAGCTAGCGGGATCGGCGACCTTTGTTACTTCGGCCCCGAGCTCGAGCATTTCATCTTCAATGAAGTGCGCTATGACCAGGGGACAAACTACGGTTATTACGAGATTGATGCCGTGGAGGCCAATTGGAACGCGGCAAAACGAGAGCGCCCGGGCCTGGGTCACAAGCTGCGTCCTAAGGAGGGCTACTTCCCCGTGCCTCCAGCTGACGCCCTCCAGGACGTCCGATCCCGTATCGTGTTGCATCTCGAGGAGATCGGCATCCCGGTTGAGGCACATCACCATGAGGTCGCGACCGGCGGCCAAGGCGAGATCGACATGCGGTTCGCAACCCTTACCCGCATGGCCGACCAGGTTATGATCTACAAATACGTGGTGAAGAACGTGGCGCTCAGGCGCGGCATGACGGCGACGTTCATGCCAAAACCGCTGGTTGGCGACAACGGTTCAGGAATGCACGTCCACCAGAGCATCTGGAAGCGAGAGGCGCCGATCTTCGCCGGCGACGGCTATGCCGGTTCAAGCGAGGTCATGCGCTACTATATTGGCGGGCTGCTCAAGCACGCGCCGGCGCTTCTCGCACTCTGCGCGCCAACCGTAAACTCCTACCGCCGATTGGTGCCCGGGTTCGAGGCGCCGGTGAATCTCGGCTACTCGGCACGCAATCGCTCGGCCGCTTGCCGAATCCCAATGTACTCACCCGATCCCAAGTCCAAGCGCGTCGAGTTCCGCTGTCCGGACCCGGCCTGCAACCCGTACCTGGCATTTGCGGCCATGCTGATGGCAGGCCTTGATGGCATCCAGAACCACATCAACCCCGGAGAACCGATCGACAAGAACCTCTATGACCTGCCGCCGGAGGAGCTGAAAAATGTACCCTCCACACCAGGTTCGCTTGAGGAAGCATTGAACGCCCTCGAGGCGGACCAGCACTTCCTCCTGAGAGGAGATGTGTTTACAGAAGATGTGGTGAGCACATACATCGCCTATAAAAGAGCGCGCGAAATCGACGAGCTTCGCCTTCGCCCGCATCCTTACGAGTTCTTCCTCTACTATGATGTCTAGAGCGCGATGCTTGATGCGGACTCGGGTTCCCGATTCGCGGGCTCGAATTGGCGTCCCGATCGTCGGAAAGCCTCTCTCAAAAATAGAGCGGGATGACTTCAACTGAGCCCGCTCAAGAGAATACATCCCCGGAGGAAAGAGGAGCATCGTAATGATGAAAGAAAGCGATATTCACAGCTACGCGCGTCAACTACTGGACGCGCACGGCGCTATGGCCGTCGCCGAGGCCGCACAGAAGGCTCGTCACTTTGAAGAGCAAGGCGACAGCGAGCAAGCCAAGACTTGGAGGCGCATCGAAGCGGCTCTGATGTTAATGCGCGGCCCACACGAAAAGTAACAACCCGGCCAGCGGACCGCTCCTGGAGCGATCGCGCTTGACTGGAATTCCTTGCAATTGCCGGCACGCGTGGTCCGTGCGCTTTGATCGCGGCGCAATTTCCCGGTTACAAGCTGCTGATGCTATGGCCCCCGTCCACGACCAGGGTAGTGCCGGTCATATGCGCCCCGGCTTCGGAGGCCAGCAAGAGCAACGGCCCAGTTAGGTCGTTCAGCTCGCCCAACCGCCGCTGCGGGACCCGCTTGATCATGGCTTTGCCGAAGTCGCTGCCGAGGAATTCATCACTGATGTCGGTGCGGAAATAACCCGGGCAGATCGCGTTAACCCGGATCTGATACCGCGCGAGCTCGAGCGCGAGGCTATGGGTCAGATGAATGAGACCCGCCTTCGTCGCCATATAGGCCGGCACACCCGGCAACCCCCGCAAGCCCAGAACCGAAGCGATATTGACGATCGAGCCTGGCTTTTTCGCCTCCACAAGCCGTCGTGCACCATCCCGGGCGACGAAAAACGGCCCGCGCAGATTGACCCGCACCACTTCATCCCACTCTTCGGCCTCCATCTGAAGGGCGATGCTTTTCCCACTGATCCCGGCATTATTCACAATGATATCGCACACACCCAAAGCCTGGCCGATCTGTTCGAAGCCGCGAGCGATGGATTCATTGTCGGTCACATCCATTGGCACGGCGAGGGCGCGCTCCCCGAGCTTGGCGGCCTCAGCCTGGATGCGTTCGACCCGGCGCGCCGCGAGAACCACTCTCGCTCCAGCCTCATGCAACACGCGCGCGAAGTGCAGGCCTAACCCCCCCGAGGCGCCCGTAACCAAGGCCGTATGCCCCCCCAGCGAGAACAAGCTGGACAAGTCGCTCATATCCCTTCCTTTCCTTTCCCCTTCCGCGAAGGCTAAGTTGCCGATCATCGCCGCATGGCAAAGCGCCTTCGCTTTTCCCAAACCCGATCCTTGATTACGGCGACCCGTCTGCCCATTCCCAAGCCTCGGCGACCAGAACGGAGCATCCCGTGATTGAGGTTCTAGAGCAACACTATGGAGTTTCGGGTGGCCGCCCGCTTTCTATGCTGAGAACCGGACGCCCCGACCTTGAAGTCTGTGCCCTGATGAACCTGCTGAGGTTGCACCCCCGGCGGACCACCAAGGGTTATACGGTGGCGCAAGCGCGCCAGGATCTGCGAACCGCTATTTGGGCGCTCGGCACGCGTGAGCCGGTGAATGAGGTCACCGACCGGGCCATCCCCGGCCCAAATGGCCGCATTCCGATTCGAATCTACCGGCCCACCCCGTCCAAAGCTGGTCCGCTTCCCGCGCTTGTCTGGGTCTACGGCGGTGGGTTCGTTACCGGCGACCTGTTCACAGGCGACGGAACCTGCCGGGCGCTGGCCAACCGAACCGGCGCGATCGTCATCGCGGTGGATTACCGAAAGGCGCCAGAGCACGACCTCGACGCCGGCCGGGTGGATTGCCTGGCCGCGCTGAAATGGGTGGCGGCGAACGGCCCGGATATCGGCGTGGATGTGTCCCGCCTTGCTGTCGGCGGCGACTCGGCCGGCGGCAATATCAGCGCCTTCATGGCTCAAGAATGCGCCCGGCGGGGCGGCCCAGAGCTGTGCCTTCAAGCGCTGGTCTACCCCGCCACCGATTTGGCCAATCTGCACGCCGACACGCAGGACAGCCATGAAGGATATTTCCTCACCCAAGAGGTGATCGACTGGTTCAAGTCCCATTTCACTCAACTGGTCGACCTTGATGATCCCCGGTTTTCCCCCCTCCACGCGCCAGACTTAACCGACGTGGCGCCCGCCGTGGTGATAACGGCCGGGTTCGATCCGCTACGCGATGAAGGCTTAGCCTATGCCGAGCGCCTTCGCGCAGCCGGCATCGAGGTGGATTGTTTCCATTACCCCGGCCAAACTCACGGCTTCGTCAGTTTCGATCGTGTCCTACGAGGTGCTCGGGATGCGCTGTCGCGGGTGGGTGAGGCTCTGGCCAAGGCCTTCGCGACACCCGACCGGTCGGAGCTGATTGATCGGCCCTTGCCGCTTTCGGGCTCACTCGCCGCCTCCGACGCACTTCTGCGCGGAACGGCAATGCAATTTGTTGTAGACACGATGTTCGCACAATTGATGGTAAGTGAGGGTGTGCTGAACGGCTGGCGCTGGCTCCTGCCCGGGGCGCAACCCGAGGCGGCGCGAAACCGTCTAGCCCCCAGATAACACCCTGGCCGGTCGACCCAGAGAGCACCAACGAGCCGCCTCAAGACCAGGCGCGCCAGCCTCCCAGTTGCGCGAGCCGGGGCTTGGCTTAAGATCACTCGCCCAGAGCCGTTCCGAGCGAGGAGAGTAACCATGGCGGAGTCTCCCCTGAAAGATCCGGCTGCGTTATGGCGGGATTGGGTCGCGCAGTGGGAAAAGGGCCTCAACACTTTTGCAAACCAAACAATGGGCTCGGATGAGTTCAGCAAATACCTCAATCAGATGACCAGCCTGATGCTGCGAATGCAGCAATCAATGGGTGACTTGCTGGGCCGCTACTTGAAGTTTTTAAATCTGCCGAGCCGTGATGACCTTGCGCGGCTGGAAGAACGGCTGCAAGGGATCGACGCCTCGCTGAACCGCATATCGATGATGTTGGAACGCGCCGCCGCGTCCCGCGAAGCGCCCGGCGCGAGCGCTGCGCCCGCGTCTTCGGGCCCGACCCCCTTGGTCCCGCGCCCGCCGCGAACCAAGCAGCCGCCTTCCCAGGCCAGCCAGCGCACCGAGGGCGCAACTTCGCCCAACTCCGAAACGAAACCGCAGGCTACTCAAGTCGGCTCACAAGCTAACCAAGGCAGTCAGGGGTGAGCGCCGCAACCGCCGCGCCGCAAGCGGGAACTACGGCGCCTGACATCGCTGCCCGCATACAAGCTGAGATCGACCGGGCTCTCCAACGAAATATCAAGGGCCTTGAGTATATCGCCTCGCCGGACCCGGTCATGGGAATCACGCCCAAAGACGTTATTCACAAACGGGGCACGCTAAATCTTTATCATTACCATCCGATCGCGGATGAGGTTTACCGGGTGCCGGTTCTGCTGGTGATGGCGCCGACCAACCGTGGGTACATTCTCGATCTCGCACCCGGCCAGAGCCTGGTCGAGTTCCTGCTCAAGCGCGGCTACGACGTGTTTATGATCGATTGGACCCCCCCAGGCCCCGAGGAAAAGCACCTTGGCTTCGAGGTATACACACAGGATTTCATCCCCGACTGTATCAGCCGGGTTATGGCTGATTCCGGCGAGAGCGAGGTCTCGCTGATTGGCTATTGCGCTGGCGGGATGCTTTCAGTGATGTACGCGGCGCTCAATCCTAATGGCCCGCTGAAGAACCTGGTGTGCTTCACCACGCCCATCGATTTTACAAAAATGGAGCTGTTCCATAACTGGTCCGATAAGCGTTTCTTCCATGTCGACCGCGTCGTAACCACCTTCGGTGTTGTCCCGGCCGAGTTTACCTTTACGGCATTTGAGATGCTGCGCCCGGCCGCGCGCGTCGCCGGGCAGGTAAAGCTTTGGGACAACATGTGGAACGATCAGTTTGTCAAATCATATCGCATGTTCGACCGATGGTCGATGGACCCCCTTCCGCTTCCCGGCGAATACTTCCGGCAGACCATCAAAGACCTGATGTGGGAGAATCGCCTGTGCAAAGGCGAGCTCGTACTCGGCAGGGAAAAAGTGGACCTGAGCAAAATCAAAGTGCCTTTCCTGCACGTTGTCGCCGAACATGACCATATCGTGCCGCGCGGTGCATCCAAGCCGCTGATCGACATGGTCGGCTCCGCCGATAAGCGCGAGGTGATGCTGAAAGGCGGTCATGTTAGCGTCGCCGCTGGAACGAATGCGATAAAGCGTCTATGGCCCACCCTGGATACCTCGTTGTCGGAGCGCTCAGTATGAGCAGTGCGCAGGCTCGGTCCTACCCACGTACCTTTCGCTGCGACGGCGGCGAGGTCGAAATCCGCTACATGGCCCCGGCTGACCAAGAGGCTGTGCTCGGCTTCGCTCGCGCCCTTCCCGGGCACGATTTGTTGTTCCTGCCGCGCGACATCACCCAGCCCAAAGTGCTGGCCGCCTGGGCGCGGGAAATCGAGTCAGGCTCCATGCTGAGCCTGCTTGGCTTGCAGAACGGCAAGATTGTCGGATGCGCGACCTTGGTCCGCGACCCGCTTTCGTGGTCTAGCCATGTCGGTGAGCTACGTGTCGTCGTATCGGCTGACATGCGCGGCAAGGGCCTCGGGCGGCTGCTGATTCAGGAGTGTTTTGGCCTCGCTTTAGACCAGGGGCTTGAAAAGATAACGGCGCAGATGACCGTGGATCAGCGCGGCGCGATCAATGTGTTTGAAACCATCGGATTCCGCGCCGAAGGATTGCTGCGCGACCAGGTTAAGGATCGCAACGGGAACAAATTCGACATTGCAATCCTTAGCCACGATGCCCGCCGGTTTCAGGCCCAAGCAGAGGCTTACGGACTGACCGACGCAGACTCAATGGGCTAGAACGCAGCGGGCCGTGAGCACCGCACCCAGCCCTCAATGATTAGGGCTAGGCGGTGCGGTAGGCTAAGTGCGGCTTGAGCTGCGGTCGAAAACATGAAACAAAGTAAGAACATATCTACACGACTGATGTCAACATCGAATTTTGGCGGCGTCGTCTGGGCGCTTGTGATATCGCCACCGTAGCCAAGCGCGCCTACGCCCGATTGGGCCGGCTACCGGAGCACTCACCCTCAACACGCGTGGGTAAAAACTGTCGCCGTCGAGGGCCAAGGGCCCGGGGCCACGGAGACTAGCAGGGGTTGAAGTCGCCAAACCGGCAACGATTCTGTAGGATGGACCGGGAGGGACTCATGCCGGGCTTGTACGAACAAGACGTTTACCTCTGGGCTCAGGAGCAGGCTGCGGCGCTGCGCCGATCGGCGGGGGCTCGATCAAATCTACCGATAGATTGGGAGAACGTCGCCGAGGAGATCGAAAGCTTGGGCAGCGAGCAGGCGCATGCATTATTCACCCATATCGCCATAGTGATTGAGCACCTGCTAAAGCTGCAATCCTCTCCGGCAGAGAATCCCAAACCGAAATGGAAGGCAACTGTCCGGCGCGCCCGGCTCGCTATCGAACATCGGCTGAGACGCAATCCGAGCCTGCGCCGGGAGGTGCCGGAAATGATTGCCGAGACCATGGCGCGTGTCCGCCAATTGGTTCGTGACAACCTAAATGACTACAATGAGCAGCCCAAGGTCGATCTCGACAGCTTGAGCTACACCGAAGCGCAGGTGCTAGGCGACTGGTTTCCGCCGCAAGGATAGGAGAGAAGAAGCCGCTGCGCAGGAACCATAAAGTTTTTCAGGCCCCGCACGCCGAGAATGCAGCAATCTACCACACATAGCGACTCTAGATAAGAGGCCTCCCCGGATATAAGGACGCTCCTAATAGCTAACGGAAGACGGATCATGTCATCGGCTGGCGACGGCGCGCCACTCCCTGTCATCTGACAGCGTGCCATTCCTGCCATGATTCAAGCGCTTGGCGTATGCCAAATATGAAGTCATTGCTATTGACGACGACGC